>CAMJLI010000021.1 GCA_946406585.1 uncultured Prevotellaceae bacterium
AGAAATACGTGCAGAAGTTGATGGAGAAATACATGGAAGAAATGAACAAACTGGTAGATAAACCAAAATAGTGAATGAAGGAACATTCCCAAAAATGAGATAATGTCGACAGATTTTGATTCATAAGTACCCGGGACATGGCATGGGTCGCAGTGATGCGGCCCATGCTTTTCGACGGTGGTTATAGGAGATAGTGGGAGGGGGCTGAGTAATCGGAATAATCGGAGTAATCGGAATACTCGGAGTACTCGGAGTACTCGGAGTACTCTGAATACTCTGAAGAATTGGATGGAGCGAGAGGTGCTAGAGATGTGGAAGATGCGAGAGGTGCGAGACGGAAGAGGGAGATTAGAAATCCATTAACAACATACCCCGAGACCTTCACGGCCTCGGGGTATTTATGTGGTTCACGAATTGGAACCACTCTTGAAAAATGAAGATTACTTGCTAATGAACTTCTTGCCATTCATGATATAGATATGACCCTTCACTGTTTGAGTCACCTGCATGCCCTGCAAGTTGTAGATCTTGCCATCAGCACTGTTCACTCTTGCGATGACAGGATTGTCAATGCCTGTGAAGTTTTCAATCTGCTCGTCGGTAGGTTGCGAAGCTCCGAAATAGGTCAGGCGGAAGTTGTCGACAACCACCCAGTCGCCCTCATGGCCCTTCATATCCTTAGCCACGCCGATATCAAGTATTCCACTTGCATCGATTTCGACGAGGAGGTGTGACTTGTAGAGACCAAGTTGGAAAAACTGGCAAGCCTGGTCGATGCCGTCGGGATATTCACCCACGCTGGTCATGTTGCCAAGTCCTGGAGCCTTGTTTGCCTCGGTAACGATATTAGGCAGGAGCACATCTTTCATTCCGCAATATACGTATGCATTCTGAGCAGGTTCAGCACCTTCCTCGGTAATGAGACGTGCTTGGTCGGAATGGTGGCCATCGCGATAGAATCCCTGTACTGAGAGCAGGTAGAAACCAGGTTTCAGGTTGGGCACGCTTGTTGAGAACGAGCAATCGTTGGTGTTCCAAGACTCCAAAGCGAAGTCACTGTGGTTGCCACCACGTCCCCATACGCTACCGTTGAAGATTTGCCAAGCAGGCTCCACCTCTGCACGCTGGTTGAATCCTGGATTCACAATTTTGTAGGAAGCATCGGCAGGAGCATCGGCAGTGGCTTTCTCAAGAAGAGCATCACGGTCTGCCACACTTACCAATATCCACTGAGCATCAAGATCGTCTTCAGTTACATTGCGCTCCTCGGTGCCAACGGTAGAATAGTCGCCATTTCCACCATCCACGCTTGCATAAGGATTGAACTTGACATATACATCAGGATAGTCAGCCTGTAGGATGTTGTAGTTGCCGTTAGGCAGTTTGACGAATCTCCATGCGCCAGCCTTTGGTCCGTCGCAGTAGCCACGATAAGTCAGATAAACCTTTGGAATTCCATTTTCCTCACCATTCTGCAGGTGTGTGTTGACATGGAAGTCAGTCTCAGGATTTGGACGGTTTGTCACCTCCTCGCCCTCTTGTGGCTCTTCAGGAGTGTCGATGGTTTCGAGTGTGATCAGAGTGCCAGGCATGCCCAATGCAGCGTGTGCACCCCAGTCGGAACCACCAGTGAGGAATCTTTGCTGACCTACATTGTAGAGATAGAAGTCTCCAGCCTGAACATCATGTCCATAGAACACTTTAGGTTGTTTCTCGGCATGATAAGTCTTGCGGTTGTCACGCAACACTCTAAGGACTTGGTCGAGTTGGCCTTGTGAGGTACCATTTGCGATGAATTCTTCAGCTTCAGAAGTGTCGAGACCCTCCTCCTTTGCCATGGCAATGGTCTTCACCAAAGCATCGAAAGCACCAGAGTTGATGGCCTTGGCGTCGTTGAATGCCTGTCTGAGATTTTCGAGAGCAGCACGCTGTGCCTCGATGTCATCGCCACCTACTACAGCCTTAGCCTGCTGTAGAGCCTGATCAAGAGCATTTCTCAAAGCGTCGGTAGTGCTGCCGTTGAAGGCTTCAACCTCGGGAATCAGTTCCTCGAGCAGCGGTTTGTAGATATTGATTACCGGATAAGTCTCGGGATAGTTGAGTTTCTGCAACTTCATATCGGAGAAGTGGAACCAGAATCCCAATGCGCCATCGTTGACATCACCAAACTGGAACACAACGGTTTCGGCATCCTGGTTGGCAATGAACTCAAGATTCACCTCTTTTTCCTCAGAAGTGCCATCGAAAGGCAGGGAGTAGGTGGCAAGGACATCACCCTCTACGCTCAAGCCAGAATGTGAGGTCCAGATATCATAGAAGTTGGCTACATATGTGTGCATCTCGACACCATGCCATGAGTTGTAAGGACTGCTGGTGTACTTGTAGGAGAAGTTGTAGCTCTCGCCCTCCTCTGTAGGAATCCTCACCATGAGAGGCTCGAAGCCGCCAATGCCCTCGTAGTTGTTTATCTCGTTCATGCCGGTAGCCTCGTCGTAGTTGATTTTCCCATCATATACAACGGTATGGTCGGGATTGGTCTCCCAGTTGTTCATGTTGCGGTAGTCGGCGAAACCATCTCTCTGCTCGGCAGGCTGGTAGGTGCGTGGACCAACCAGTTGGAATGCTCCACCTACATATTTATAAAGCATCTGGTCGGTGGTGTTGAACACCAGTTTGCCCTCATATACCGTGATGCCCTTGCCACCATTTGCCACTTCATCGCCATCAGGGCTGAGGAAAACCTTGCCATCCTCGGCAGCGTGAACCTCACCAGAGATCACGTCCTTCAGAGCAGCCTCACCTTTCTCGGTCACCACAGGCACGAAGTCGCGCACCAGGTTGCCGTCCTCATAAATCTTGAAGCTATAGACCTTCATATAGCAGCGTGAGTTGTCGCGACGGAAGCCGTCAGGACCGGCAGTATTCAGGTCGAACACATACATGGTGTTCACACCGTCGTCAGCCACAGCACCTTCCTCACCAGCGGTGATGGAGGCGGCAGGAGACGACTCGCCCTGGCGTGTGAAGGTGACGGTGCGTCCCTCAGCAGCCACGGTGATGCGAGTATTCATTGGAATCTCGTCGGTGCCAGGTTGCTCGTAGCGCTGGTCGCCCTCAAAAGTGCGGCTGTAGCATCCCTTGTTCCATGCCTGTTCCTTGTCAGAACGGCTGAACACGACAAAAGCATTGCGCTCCCAGTTTCCATTTCTGGCTCCGAAGATGGCCTCCCAGTTCTGGGCGCTGTTCTCGGTAATCTCGACATCAGCCACTACGCGGGTGCCCGACTTGTGGATGTAGCCCGTGTTGATGTAACCAGTCTGCGTGTTTAGTCTGGTCTCGATGTACTGAATCTGAGTCAGCTGCACTGGTTTGGCGATGGTCAGGTCAGCCACACTCTCATAAACACCGTAACGCTCATACTCACCCAAGTTGTTGAGTGCATAGACACGGTTGTCAGCCTTGTTTAGCACATAGGGTGCATTGCCATCATAGTCGGCAAGATTGTCGACCACTACTGGCACGATTGAGCCTTGTGCGAAGGTCATGCCTCCGAATAACAGGCCCACGAATAAAAGTAATAGTTGTTTCATATAAATATAGTTAATAGATTATTAAATCTCTGCCACAAAATTATGTTGTTTTTCGTGATGCGATAGGAAAAATCTATTCAGAAAAGGCCATTTGCGTGTCATTCGTCACAGTTGGGGTCAGAATCCTCGGTAACAGGTGCTTTTGGGAAAGCCGACAAGCGCAATCTGGCGGCACCCATGGGCACGAGTTGGACAATCTCCATCTCCTCGGAGCGTTGTGCGAATCGAGTTGGCAACACATCCGTCATACCCGTCTGGTCGAATCCCCATGAAGGTATCCTGCGTCCTTTGGCAGTGAACAGAATAGGAACCGACTCCAAAGTGAAAGGATAATTGTCGGATGGCCAAGGTCTGCGCTCAATGCTTATGTCAACAGGCATGTTGTCGTCATCCACACTGAGGGCATAGTTCCATGGTGACTGGGCAAAAATCTCATATGCCGGCCACAAGTTCTTGTCCACGCTCTCTTGCCAGTGAGAGTCATCCTGCACAATCTCAGGGTCGCTGCTGTCACGCTTGCGATAATCCTCGTCAATACGCAACGACAGTGTCAGCGGACCATAATCCACGCTAATGGAAGACTTGTTGTGCTGCCATACGTGAGTCTTGATGTCCATCGGCATCTGGATGGTCACCTGGTCATTATCGAGCCATGTTCTCTCTATCCTCACATACTTGCCCGCCATGACCAGACCTTGGATGGGTTGGCCATTGACAGTGACGGAGGCATTCTCCGTCCAATCAGGTATGCGCAGGTATAGGGGGAAGTTCACAGACTTGTCTGTTTTGATGGAGATACCCACCCTATCCTCGAAAGGATAGAGAGTCTCCATGGCGAGAGTCACCGTCTGTCCGCCACTTACCTGCGTGGTGGTCTCGTTGGCGGCATAAAGCATTGTGCATAGTCCGCCGTCGTTGGTGGCCATGACCAGATGTTGTGCGAAATAGGGCCATCCCATGCCGTGGTTGTGCTGGCAACACCTGCTGCTGAAGGGGCTCATGGAGAGCATTCCCTTCAGGCTGTTGTCGATGCTTGGCGCATGGTTTTTCCCGTCGCTTACCGCCATGTTTGGAGAGGTGATGTATCTCAGTGCCCGCATGTCGGGTGTGAGAGCTGCAGGCAGTGTGTTGAAAGCCACCATTTCACAATGGTCAGCCCAGAAGGGATCTCCGGTGATGCACATCATTATTTCGTCGCTTGCCATCTGTTCCACCACAGCACAAGTCTCCGCACCCTGTCGAGGATCAGCATAACCAGGTCGGGCATTCTCGTCAGCACCATACATGCCGCCGGGCACCTGTCCGTAACGGCGCCTCATGGTAAGGTGGTTGTCGTAAGCAGCCTGCAGCATTTGTCCATCACCATTATACACATAACAGGTGGCAGGCTCACGGAAGCCCTGAGCCACATTGACACCATGCCAGTTGGGCAGGTCATCGCTCATGGTCCAATCAACACCACACCTGTGTAGTTTATCTATGAGAGGCAATATCGACTTGTCGCCCGTGAGATTGTAGAGCCACACCACACTCCATTCATTGTCGCCGCCACGTTTTTCCTGCCACAAACCTTTCAGGAAATGCTCGTCAGGGATGGATAGTTCCCATTTGAAATAGTTGGTCATGGCTGTGAGCACTCGTTCGTCGCCACTATGCTCATAATAAGTCTGCAATGCCCAAAGCATCGGCATCTTGGCCCAAAGTTCAGGATTCTGAGTATTGCCGTCCATGGCATCAGGTCCAAGGATGCCATTAGGCTTAACATTATTCAATACGGCATCAAACCACACCTGCGCCTCCTGCTTCATCGTAGCGTCGTCAAGCAAATAAGCCAGGGCGGAATATCCCCGCAGCCAGTAAGGCACCTCTTCCCATCCGTGGTCGCCCTTGTCGCTGAGCCACTGGTTGTTGTTCTTGTCGAGCCATGCACTCACCGAGCCCAACTGCCCACAAAGTCCCTTGCCCTGGCGGACGAGAATCTCACGCAGCCATCCCTTCGGCTGCACTTGGCCGATAGGCAGTTTCTTCAACAAGCCGCCATGCAGAGGCGCACGTAATCCATCGGCACCATCCATCGAAGGTCGGTCGAGGATTTTCACATTGTCCTGTGCGACAACATTCGTTGCCGAAAGGACAAAGAATAGACTGGAAAACAATATACGGATGAAAGATGTCATGTCAATAAATGATTTTTTTACCTTTTACTATATAAATGCCATATTGTGGATGCTCCACTCGTTGGCCACAGAGATTATATACCATTCCCATAGCCTCAGCAGCATCATCCACAACTTGGAGGATGGCATCACTATCATCATAAGTAAGCATAATGAACCCATAGTCGATGTGGCCTCCTCCCCAACCCTGCATCAGCGACACCGCCAACACATTGTCGCCCTCTTTCAGAAGAGCCTTGTGCCGTGATGTCAGCGTGCGACTGAGATAATCGTTGTCGTTCCAGCCTGTGATGCTCCAGAACGAGGTGCCGTTTAGATAGAAGCGCGGATTCTCATCGTAGCTGCAAGTTACGGTCAGCGTGCTGCGGTCAAGCGCTGCGATGTCGGCGGCAGAGAGCGTGAAATGCCGACGGATGAGAAGAGGTTGCACCTGACTTGCCCAGAAAGTGTGGAGGAACTGGTCGTTGCTATTGCTGAAAGGTCCGTGCCCCCATATCCAGTCGTCCTCGTTTGCGCACCTGCCGGTCCACCTAATATCGTCGATATTGTTCAAATCATCATTATTATTAAGCAGATAGTAGACACATTCCCAAGGCCCTAGTTCCTTTGTAGGAAGAAGCACCTTTGTGGTCTGTGCATTAATGTCTGTCTGCATGAAAAAAAACAGAGGCAACATGAAAAGCCGTAAAGATAGTTGATTTGCCATTAGATTTATATTACATGGCAAAGTTAGTGAGAAAGGGAGGCACACTTAGGAAAAAAAACGTTCAAAAAAGGACAAAACCCGTGAAATACGCCGTTATTGGACATGAAAGGTTTGTCCATATCATGAATAATGTATATATTTGCTGCAATGAAAAACTACGTCAGGATATTGCTACTGGTCCTTTTGACCGCAGGCACGGCAAGTCTCTTGCTGGCCCAGCACCCCAGTGCCTCAAAGTTTTTCACCACCAGCAACGGACTATCCGACAATTCAGCCATCTGTGCCCTTCGCGACCGTTACGGCATGCTCTGGGTTGGAACAGAGAACGGCTTGAATTATTTCGACGGCAGTCGCATCAAGGCATATTTCGACATGGCAGGCAATACCAACACCGACGAAGCCAACAGTGTGATCTCAATCTATGAGCATGATGACGACATCTGGCTTGGAGGCACTGCCGGTCTCTACATTCTCAACCGCCATAGCAACACCTACCATCGTTTCGACCGCCGCACGCGCTATGGCGTGATGATAAGCTCGGCAGTATCGAAAATGCTTGGCACACCCCAAAACAACATCTGGATACTCACCCACGGGCAAGGCATTTTTGTCTATGACACGAAGGCCGACAGCCTCTATCAGGACAGCCGCCATGGCAGTTTCTACTGTGATGCCAAGTTAGGCTCCGACGGTCTTGTCTATGCCGCCACCCTTTCCGGGAAATTGGTTGTCTATCGAGCCGACGGGCAGATTGTTCGAGAGTATCAGGTTGGCAGCTATGAGAATGACAAGAACCCCATCTGCCTTGCCGTCAGCGGCAACACTTTGTGGCTGGGATACAACACCAGCATCCTGCGACTCACCACCGACAGCATCATGACTCAAGCCACCCTGCCGGCAACAGGCTCCATCCACAGCCTTTGTGCCGACAATAGCGGCAACCTAATCATAGGCAGCGATGACGGTGTGTTCAGATATGCCCCCCAATCAGGCCTATTAGACCATATCAGCCAGACAGAGGCAGGACAGAGCATGCTAAGTGACAACACGGTGAACAGCATCCTTTGGGATAGCGACAGCACACTGCTCGTTCTCACAAAGATGGGCGGCATGAACATGATGTCGGTGAAGCAAAGCGGACTGGTGTATGTGCCACTGCCACAACGTGCAGCTTCTGGCAGGAACATAGTAAAAGCCCTCTGCCGAGGTGCGAACGACCAACTATGGATAGGCACGGAGCATGGCCTATATCGCGCCTTCTATGAAACCAAGAAGATAGAGCCCTATGCCCAAGGACAACTCAACGAGGAAATCACCTCGCTGGCACTTGACGGCAACGACCTTTGGATAGGCACTCGCCACCATGGGCTCCGCATCCTGAACACCACAACAGGCCAAGTCACATCACTCACCTATTCTGCGAACAAGCCCTATACCATACCAAGCAATGAGGTGAACAGCATCTACCGCACCCGCGAAGGCGAGATTTACGTGCTCACCTCATGGGGTCTGAACCGCTACGACCGTTCCACAGGCCATTTCTATGGTTATGCCAGCATCAGCGCCATGACCTCGTTCATCTGCATGGAAGAGGCGTCGAACGGTTGGCAGTGGGCTTCCTCTGGTAACAGGGGGCTATACTGCAAGCGTGTCAAAGGCGGCGGTTTTGAGCGATTCATTTCGAAAGCCCTCGGCAAGCAGACCGTCGTGGTGCTTCACCAAGACAGCCGTGGCGACCTATGGGCAGCCGTGAATGGTGGAGGACTCTACCGCTACAATGCAAACAAGGAAGATTTCGAGCGTTTTAATGATGAGCACTCCATCTTGAACAACCAAGTGGTGAGTTTCATTGAGGAAGACGACCAAGGAGTGCTCTGGCTGGGCACATCGGCAGGCATCATCAGGGTTAGTCCTTCGCGCGACGTTCGCGACGTGCAAGTGTTTGAGCAGATGCCCAACTATGACGTAGGACTGCTGCGTCATTCCTCTTGTGCCCACGGCTATGGCCAGATACTCTTCGGAGCCGACGGCGGCATCTATAAGTTCACTGCCAGCAGTCTGCATTCAGCCAACCGTCTGCAACGCGTCTACGTGAACGACATTTCCTTTCCTTTTGCCGCCGACAATCAAGCCGAGCTCGACCGACTTGGACTCGACGTGCTGCTTTACACCCGCAAGTCGATAGAGCTGCCTTTTTCCGACAACAGTTTCACGTTGCACTTCGCCTCCACATTCTATTCAGACACGCCCAATCCACAGTTTGAGTACATGCTTGAAGGCATCGACAAGACATGGGCGCATGGCACCGGCACAGAAGCCACTTATGCGAATCTTCCACCAGGAAACTACACTTTCTTGCTTCGCGATGCCCACCAGACCGACAAGGCCTCAATGGCACGCCTCGAGATCACCATTCTTCCACCATGGTATCGCACCACACTCGCATATATCATCTATGCCCTATTGGTCATCGCCGCAGCCGCAGCCATCAACCTCATCGCACAGCGCAGGATAAGGCAACGCTACCAGAGGCAGATGAACGACTTTCAGCAACAACAGGAAAAAGAGACATTCCAGTCCAAGATTAGGTTCTTCATAGACCTCGTGCATGAGATACGCACGCCGCTCACGCTGATGAGCCTTCCACTGGAAGCCATGGAGGAAGCCACCGACCCCGAGACATCACGCAAGAGTCTTGCCGCCGTGCGCCGAAACATGCATTATCTGCTGGGAGTCACCAATCAGTTGCTCGACTTCCAAAAGCAGGAAAATGGAGGCATAACACTGGTCTGCAAGCCCACCGACATCGGTGAGATGCTGCTCCAGATTTACGACCAGTTCAGCGAGGCATTGAAGGTTCAGGGGAAGCATATTGAAATGCAGTTGCCCGACGAGCCAGTGGTGCTTTCCATCGACAGCGACAAGATGATGAAAGTGATGATGAACCTGGTGGGCAATGCACAGAAATACACCAAAGACAGCATCATCATCCGACTCAGCAGGAAAGGCAACGACTACGTGGAAATCGCCATCATCGACAACGGCGACGGCGTAGCCATCGAGGACCGTGAGAAGATTTTCGACCGCTACTACCAGATAGCCAACGAAAAGGCAAACGTGACTATAGGCACAGGATTGGGACTGGCGTATGCGAGGATGATAGCGGAGGCACATGGTGGCAGTCTGAATTACGAGGACGCTCCAGGCGGTGGAGCCTGCTTCATCACCAGACTGAGCACACGAGCCAATACACAAGCCATTCAGGAAACGGGCAAATCCAAAGAGAAGGAAACCAGCCAGATTGCCGAGACAGAGTCTTCACGACAGTTCAGGGTGCTTCTTGTGGAGGACAACGAGGAATTGCTGAAGGCAACAGCCGACTCAATCAAGAAATGGTATAAAGTACTAAAAGCCCGTGATGGCTTGGAGGCACTCGACCTGTTGAAATACCAGGAGGTGGACGTGATAGTGAGCGATGTGATGATGCCCCGCATGGATGGCACCACACTTTGCCGACAGCTGAAACAGGACATCAAGACCTCACACATCCCCGTGATACTGCTCACCGCAAAGGTCACGGTGGAAGCCAAGGTGGAAGGCATGGAAAGCGGTGCCGACATCTACCTGGAGAAACCCTTCTCCATCCGCCAACTCCACTTGCAGATAGAGAACCTGCTACGGCTGCGCCAGCAGTTCTACCAGCGCATGAGGAAGATTGACGGTTCGCAGTCCACCTCGGTCATGGAAGAGAAGCCATTGGGACTGAACGAACAAGACATGCAGTTTGTGAACAACATGCAAAAGTCGGTTGCCGAGAACATGCATGACGAGGAATACACCATCGACACCTTGGCAGAGCAGATGAACATGAGCCGCAGCAGTTTCTACCGCAAAATCAAGGCTCTTACAGGCATGACACCCGTAGATTATCTGAAAACGGCACGAATGAACGAGGCCGCACGACTATTGGGCGAAGGCATGCGCAGCAGCGAGGTTGCCGAGCGCGTTGGCTTCACCTCAAGCAGTTATTTCGCAAAGTGTTTCCGCGCGCAGTTCGGTTGTCTCCCTAAAGACTATAAAGCAAAATGAGATTGGTGCGTATGCACCATTAAGGCCATTCAGTCAGCCAAGGGCTTGCCAAATTCCGGCAAGCCGTTTTTGTTCCATTTGATTTGTTGCACCCACACCCCCCTGTGCCACTGTCCATCCATCAGCACATTTGCCTCGTAAAGCATCTCAGGATGTTCATCCTCCTGGATATTGAGCAACGAGATGTTTGATGTGCCATACATCTTGTTGATGTCGTCAGGCACGAAGAGCGGCTCCTGTTCCTTGGTCCATGACTTAGGGTCGAGCAAGTCGGCATCAGTACGGGCGTGAAGCATTCCCAGCGAATGATAAACTGTCCAGATGCCACTTGCAGAATAGCATACACAGACGTGACGTCCATCAGGGGTGACAAAAGCCTCCGGGTTCTCGTTCACGAAAATAGGATAGTTGGAACGGTCGCCATTGGGATTGATCCACTGCCGTTCCCATTCCAGTTCTGGCTTGGAAAGCATCACCCGTTCAGAACTGAGAGTCCACGGATTCTCCATCCTTGCTATATAAATGCACTGGGTCTCAGTCTCTTTCCTACGGTTTTCCCATCCCGACCACAGCAAATATTGCTTGCCCTCGACTATCACGCTTGTAGGATGCAGTCCGAAATTCCACTCATCATTGGTTTTTATGGCACCCTTCAATTTGTATTCGCCACTCATGGGGTTTTCGGATGGGTTTTCGAGCACATAGAGCTGATGGTTGTCAGTGTTGCCGTCGTCGGCCTCGAAATAAAGATACCACTTATCATTTATGCGGTGAAGTTCGGGCGACCAGATATGCGACATCGAATCGGCATGCCAAACCACACGTCTGTTGCCCTTTGAAAGGAGTTCTGCCGACTTGGCCTCGTAGAGAACGATGCTGTCGGCACTTTCCAGTTGCATGGTGTAGTAGCATTGGCCTTCCCACATGACGGCATACGGATAGCACCCCTGTTCAAAGACCAGATTTCTCCCACCTCCACGAGAAGCCCTGCCACATTGCCCCATAACCATCATCAGCAGCATTGCCAGCAAGAAAAACACGATATGTCGAACCCTCCACTTCAAAGCGATAGACAATTAGATAGGTTAATAGTGCAAAATTAAATAAAAAAATGATATTCAAAGTCGGATGAGGGGAAAAAAGTAAAAATTTCTACAATGAGCGTAGTACTGGATATAAAAAATGATGCACACCCCTGTTCAAACCATGGTGGCATGACACAAAATTGTCATACTGACACACGTTTTGCCTTATTTGAACGGTATTTTTCCCTTTCTGTTACCGTTATTTGCTTATTTTGCATGCAAATCACACAAACATCCGAATAATTATTAACCTAAAGAATATACAAAGACTTATGAGAAAAGTTCTTTTAGCCATCACAATTTGCTTTTGCGCATTGACATCGTCAAATGCGCAAAGTCAGGACCTATTCCGTCCTTACCAACCAACCGACCTGCGAGTGCCATCGGTGCCACTGATAGTCAGCGACCCATATTTCTCCATCTGGTCGCCATACGACAAGTTGAACGAAGGAGTGACACGGCTCTGGACCAATGATGAGAAGCCCATCCAAGGATGGCTCACCGTTGATGGAGTGAAATACTGCTTCATGGGAGCCGACCCCGAAGTATTCCAAGCCATCGCCCCTATGGCCGATGCTGGTGGATGGAAAGCCCGCTACACCAGAGAAGTGCAGACCGACGGTTGGCAGCAACCCGGTTTCAATGACGCCTCATGGAAAGAAGGCACCGCAGCTTTTGGCTCACCCGACCTCAGTTGGATACGTACCGAATGGAGAGAAGAGAATTCCGACCTTTATGTACGCCGTACTGTTGACGTGAGCGCCGCCGATTTGGAAGAAGAATTGATGATTGTCTATTCGCATGACGATGTGTTCGAACTCTATATTAATGGAACACAAGTTGCCAATACAGGTGAGACATGGCGCGAGGGCATCCGCCTGCCTCTCGACGGACAGTTGAAGAAACTTTTGAAACCAGGCAAGAACATCATAGCATCCCACTGCCACAACACCACTGGCGGAGCCTACACCGACTTTGGTTTGTTCAAGACCGTGAAGCCCAAGGCTGGTGGAGTGCAGCAAGCCCGCCAGAAATCAATAGACGTGCTTGCCACCAACACCTATTATACATTTGAGTGCGGTCCGGTAGAACTCGACGTCGTCTTTACAGCCCCGATGCTCATGGATGACTATGATTTGCTCTCATCGCCCATCAACTACATATCCTACCAAGTGCGCAGCACCGACGGTCAGGCACATGCCACAAAGTTGCAAGTCACCGCCTCGCCACTGCTGTCGGTGAACCGTGCCGACCAGCCCACGAAGAGCACCATTGTGGAGCATCGCGGCGTGAAATACGCCAAGGTAGGGACAGTGGAGCAGCCCATCCTCGCCAAGACCGGCGACGGCATAGGCATCGACTGGGGCTACCTCTACCTGCCGGCCATCAACGGCGAGGTGAGCATAGGCGAGAAAGGCATCCTGCAGTTTGAGCACGACTTTGGCCGCACCAGCCAAAATGCCACCTTCATGCTTTTAGGTTACGACGAGATAGAAGACATTGAATACTTCTACAAACGCTACAAAGGCTACTGGGCCCACAATGGGTCGGTTAGCATCTTCGACATGTTTGAACGGATGAGCAGCGAGTACAACGGCATCATGAAGCGTTGCCGCCAACTCGACAAGACTATTTACGACGATGCCATGGATGCCGGCAACAAGCAGTATGCCGAAATTCTCTCTGCCTGCTACCGCCATTGCATAGCCGCCCACAAACTGTTCCGCGACGATGAGGGCAACCTGCTCTTCTTCTCGAAAGAGAACAACAGCAACGGTTGTGTGAACACCGTTGACCTGACTTACCCGGAGGCACCACTCTTCCTTGCCTACAATCCAGAATTGCAGAAAGCCATGATGACCTCCATCTTCGAGTACAGCTACTCCGGCCGTTGGACCAAGCCCTTCGCCGCACACGACTTAGGACAATATCCCAAGGCCAACCGCCAGGTGTATGGTGGCGACATGCCACTTGAGGAAGCAGGCAACATGATTACATTGGCCGCCATGATATGCAAGATAGACGGCAACACAAGATTCGTGGACAAGTACTGGGAAATCATCACCACATGGGCAAACTACCTCTCAGAGAACGGACAAGACCCCAGCAACCAGCTCTGCACCGACGACTTTGCAGGCCACTGGGCGCACAACACCAACTTGAGCATCAAGGCCATCATGGGTGTGGCAGGATATGCAGAGATGGCCCGCATGAAAGGTCTTGACCAAGTGGCGGACAAATATATGAATCGTGCGCGTGAGATGGCAGTGAAATGGGAGAAAGATGCCTTGGAAGGCGACCATTACCGTCTGGCCTTCGACCGCAAAGACACCTGGAGCCAGAAATACAATATGGTATGGGACAAACTTTGGAACCTCAACCTATTCCCCAATGGCGCCATGGACCGCGAGGTGAAATACTATCTCACCAAGCAGAACAAATACGGACTGCCCCTGGACATCCGTCGCGACTATACGAAGAGCGACTGGATAATGTGGACAGCCGGCATGGCCAAAGACAAGAAGACATTCCTTAAGTTCGTTGAGCCACTCTATAACTACATGAACGAGACGGAGAGCCGTGTTCCCACCAGCGACTGGTATGACACCAAGACTGGTGCCATGGTTGGATTCAAGGCCCGTAGCGTGGTGGGTGGCCACTGGATGCGCGTGCTCGTAAACAAGCAATCAAAGAACTAAAAACATAACACCATGAAAGAATCGTTTTTCTCTTTCCGGCATAGTATGGCATGGCTCACCACCATGCCCATGCTGGTATTCTTGCTGCTGTGCGTGAGTGCCTGCAAGGACGACGACACAGAAGAACTGACACCCTTCAATCCATCGCAGCAGGTTGCAGTAAGCGACTTCAGCCCCAAGGATGGAGGTGTGAACCAAAAACTCGTAATCTTCGGCAACAACTTCGGTACCGACACCGCCTTGGTAAGAGTGACCATCGGTGGCAAGAAAGCCGTTGTGGTGAACGTGAAGCCCACAGTCATCTACTGCTTCGTGCCTGCAGGTGCATATCGCGGCGACATACAAGTAACCATCGGCAACGACAGCACCGGCCGTCAGACAGCCACCGCTGCCGAGTTGTTCAAATATGAGCGTAAAATGGTGCTCAGCACCCTCTGTGGAATGCGCAACGAGAGTGGCGACGACCCATGGAATCCCGGGGCTGTTGGCCAGATAGTCCCATTCAGCCAAGCCACAGGATTCCGCGAGGATGGCTTCATGAAATGGGACCCCCGCTTCCCTGAGCGTCTCTACATCATTTACGACCATGGCGGGCCAGGCATACAGATGCTGGACATGAACCGCCGTACTGTGCAATTGGTGATGTCGAAAGCCACCTGCTTTGACGACAAGCGCCTCCGCACGATAGATTTTGCCGACGACCCCATCACTGGAGAGAAAGCCAAGTACATGATTGTCTCGACAGACCGTGACGATGCAGGACAACAATCCACCAGCGTTTGGATAGTGACCCGCAACCACGACGGCACATTCAACAACAGTTCTCCACGACAGGTGCTGGCATCCTACAAGCAATGCAACGGAGCCTCCATCCACCCCGTGAATGGTGAACTATACTTCAACAGCTATGAGAGCGGACAAGTGTTCCGTCTCGACATGAACAAGTATTTCGAGACCCTGAAGGAAGGCTACCAAGGCGAGCCATGGAACCCTACACTTGCAGGTGGCGCCTTCCAAAACATTTTCCGCATCCAGGACAATGGTTGGGAATTCCAAATCGACATTCACCCCTCAGGCAAATATGCCTACATCGTGGTGATCAACCAGCACTACATCCTTCGCTCCGACTACAACGAGGCAGAGAAACGATTCTCGGCACCCTATGTGTTTGTCGGCGAGATGGGTGCTCCCGGATGGGTTGAAGGAGTGGGCAGCAGCGCCCGCATCAACCGCCCCTACCAGGGATGCTTCGTGAAGAATCCCGAATACGTGGCAGCAGGACGCGAGGATGTCTATGACTTCTATTTCTGCGACAACCAGAACCACTGCGTGAGATACCTCACCCCCGATGGATTGGTGCGCACCTACGCCGGCCGTGGCACATCGTCGATAACCGACAACAACATGTGGGGAACCGAAGACGGTGACCTGCGTGAGGTTGCACGTTTCCGCGACCCCACCGGCATAGCCTACAACGAAACAACAAACACGTTCTACATCCTCGACACCGTGGGACATCGCGTCCGCATGATATCCATGGAGGGCGAAGAAGAGCAAGAATGACCTTATGCCGACCAAGGAATACAGGACGACTTTGGACCATTAACAAAGAATCTTATGAAAAGACATATCATATTACTACTGATGATGCTGACCACCACGATGAGTGCGCTGGCACAAAGCGAATTGGAAATCACCGGACAGGTGACCGATGAAAAAGGGGAAGGCCTGATTGGTGTGAGCGTCGTGATAAAGGACGTGAAAGGACTGGGTGTCATCACCGACATCGACGGCAACTACAAAATCAAGGTCAAGCAATACCAAACACTTGTCTTCTCGTATATCAGTTACCAGACACAGGAAGTGTTGGTGAAAGGCGACAAGCAAGTCATCAACGTAGTGCTGAAGGAAGAGACCAACAACGTGATTGACGAATTGGTGGTCACCGGCATGGGCACACAGAAGAAACTCACCGTGACCGGTGCCGTGACGAACGTGAACATGGGCGACCTAAAGCACTACAGCACGTCCAACATCTCGAACACTCTTGCAGGCAATGTGCCCGGCATCATCGCCATGCAGACCAGCGGACAGCCGGGCCGCAACACCTCGGAATTCTGGATTCGAGGCATCTCGACATTCGGTGCCGGCTCCAAGGCATACATACTTGTAGACGGTTTCGAGCGTGACAACATCAACGACCTCAACATCGAGGACATCGAGTCGTTCTCGGTGCTGAAAGACGCCTCCGCCACCGCCATCTACGGTTCGAAGGGCGCCAACGGCGTAATCCTCATCACCACCAAGCATGGCAAGGCAGGCAAGATAAATGTCAACGCCAAGGTGGAGACCTCATACAACACCCGCACCAAGACACCAGAATTTGTCAACGGCCTGGAATATGCCAGCCTCATCAACGAAGCACGAGTGACCCGCAACCAGCCACTCTACTACCAGCCCGAGGAGATCGACATCATCCGCACAGGCATCGACCCCGATTTGTATCCCAACGTTGACTGGATGGACCTCCTGCTGAAAGATGGCGCATGGAGTTACCGTGGCAACGTGAACATCAACGGTGGTGGCAACACCTCGCGCTACTATGCCTCCATCTCGTATGTGGAAGACCAGGGCATGTACAAGACCGACGAGACCCTGAAGAAGAAATACGACACCAACGCCAACTACAAGCGCTGGAACTACCGCCTAAATGTTGACATAGACATCACTCCCACCACATTGCTGAAACTCGGAGTGAGCGGCGACCTTTCCAAGCGCAACAGTCCCGGACAGTTGAGATACCGCTCACTTGAAGAGATAGAAGGCAGCCAAAACAAGATGGACGTATGGGTGAACGATGACGACATCTGGGGACAGCTTTTCGGATACAACCCTCTTCTCTCCCCCATCCAATACAGCAATGGCTACATGCCGATGATCAACATAGGCCGCGGCAACGCAGCCATGATCAACCCCTGGGTGTCAGCCACGCAGTCGGGGTATAATGAGAACTGGACTAACAACCTGCAGAGCAACGTGACACTGGAGCAAGACCTGAAATTCATCACCCCCGGACTGAGGTTCACCGGACGCTTCGGCTACGACACATACAACTCCAACTGGATAAGTCACCAGCAAGCCCCCGCCCTCTATTCCGCCTTCCCGCGTGATGTGAACACAGGTGCCATCAGCTACGACCGTGTTTACGACCAGAGCGACATGCACCAATCGTCAGGCAGCGATGGCTCACGCCGCGAGTTCCTCGACCTGCTTCTGCACTGGGACCGCCAAGTGGCAAAGTACCACAATTTTGGTGCCAACGTAAAATACACTCAAGACAGCTACATACAAACCCAAAACATCGGCGACGACATCAAGAACAGCATTTCGAGAAAGAACATGGGTCTGGCAGGCCAGGTGACCTACAACTTCGC
>CAMJLI010000022.1 GCA_946406585.1 uncultured Prevotellaceae bacterium
AATTACGTTTTTTAATGTTGACGCTGCTATGCGCAGTGTTCAGCACGGTGTGGGGTGACACTGAAACCATTGATTTCAGTACCTTAGGGTATTCTAACCAACAGGAAATAACAACAGTTAATGGCACCAATTTCAGTGTGTATTTCAACAAAGGTACAAACAGCAATACCCCTAAATATTTCACAAATGGAACAGCCATAAGGGTTTATGGTGGTGGCTATTTTACAGTCACTTCTCATAATACCATTAGTCAAATAATTATTTCTTTTGGAAGTGATGACGGCTCTAATGCTATCACAACCGATGTAGGCAACTATGAAAGTGGTACTTGGACGGGTAGTTCAACGAGTGTAAAATTCATGGTCGGGGGGACATCTGGTAATAGACGAATAAAGGCAATAGCTATTACATTCGATGGGCAGCCTACTGACAAATATTATGTGGCTGGCTCTTGGACAAACCCAACTTGGGAAGATGGCAAAATACAAATGACCAAGAATTCTGACGGAAAATACATTCTATCAAATCAACTGTTGCCAAAATATGCATTGTTCAAGATAATAAAGGTACCTTCCAGTGGAACGAATTCCGTATGGTGCGGTGGAAGTGCTGAAGGCGATAATTATTGGGTCACTATAGATAATCATACAGACATCCCACTTAAAGTAGATGGTGGCAAAGACTTCTATATGCCAATAGCAGGGATATGGACATTCATTGTTGACCCAACTGGTGACACACCGAAACTGACTGTTGAAGGCAACTGGCCTAAGTGGGAATATTATCTGGTTGGTGATTTCAACGATTGGTCAACAACATCAATAGATTCATACAAGTTCGGACAGGTAGGTGAGACAAGCAATTTCACCCTTAATAAGCCAATTAAATATGGAGAAAAGTTCAAGATTTATGGCATCCGTGGCGAAGAAGAAAAATGGTTTGGCGCAGTAAGCGATGGTGATTTCTGGGTTAATGCAGAACATGTCGATACTGAACTTTCCTTGACCACAGAGAATGGCGGTGAGAACTTCTATATGAACCTTTCCAATAAAAATGATTATTGGACTCTTGATTTCGACCTAGATAACAAGAAACTTGTCCTCAGCAACTTTGTCTCCGACGTTGCTGAACTGCCATTTGAATTTGATGGTGGAAGGAATGCAATTACGAATACACCTGGCCTCAAATCGAGCGCATTGGAGTCTGATTATGCTAATACTACTGCCAAACTAAAATTTACTAGCAGTGGCCAAGAACTCATTCTTCATTTCAATGAGCGTCCCGGAGAACTTTCTTTCGACATCAAGAGTAATGGTTTCTCAGGTGGTACTTTTGAAGTCCAAACATCTGAGGACGGCGAGAATTATACAACTAAAAAATCCTATACTTCTATAAGTGGTGCCACCAACGGTCAGAGTGAGACAATCAACAATTTAGGCGAGAACGTAAGATACATTAAATGGGTTTATACAACAAAAGCCACTGGTAATGTAGGTTTGGGCAACATCAAGCTTGAAAAAGCACCACAGCCTTATATTGTGACCATCACTCAGGTTGAAAATGCAGAAATCAAAGTTTTCTATAATAATGCAGAAATTGAAAGTGGAGCCGAAGTATTATCATCTTCCGAGGTAAAGGTTTCTGCCACTGCCAGCGAGGGCTATCAAATTGGGAGTGTCATTGTAACTGATGGAGATGGACAAGCTGTAACAACCACCAAAGTAGAAGGCCAAAATGACACTTGGACATTCACCATGCCAAAGAGCAATGTTACAGTTACATGCACTGCGAATGAGATACCAGAAAACGATGAAGAATGGGTTAAGACTGACTTGGCAGACCTCACCGAAGATGACATCTTCGTGATTGTGGGATTTGTTAACAACGCACCATACGCTATGGCTAACTTTGAAAATAATGATAATCTTCTTGATGCCGTTAGTGGATTATTGATCAGTAACGATAGAATAACACAAGGAATTACCGACGAAATCAAATGGAACATCAGCAGCAATACAGATGGCTATACATTCTATCCCAACGGGAGTAAAGACAAATGGCTCTACATTACAAACACTCCCAAAGGTGTACGCGTAGGAACAAATACCAATAATAAACTTATATTAAAAGATGATTATCTATACAACGAATCAACACAAAGATACATTGGTATCTACAATAAAGCAAATTGGAGATGCTACACATTAAGTAATGGTGCCTTCCCCTCAAATATCGCAGGTCAGACATTTGGTTTCTATAAGCTTGTAAAGAAATTCACCTTCACTATTAATGAAGCAGCCTTTGACGGCGAGACATATTATGCAACCATTGCTGACCTTGGAGCCGGTTATTACAAGGTTGGAAATGACTTTGAAGTGAGCACCGTGGCAGTTGTTAACGGCAAACTTGAAATTGCTCCATTTGAGTCTGGAACTATAATTCCTGGCAAAGCTGCTTATTTAGTCAGGAGTGCCACTGCAGGCATTCACAAGCTATCCCCTGTATATCCTTTGCCAAGTGACTTCACACCTATTGATGTAAATGGCAACAACATGCTCTACAGCACTGGCGATGGCAAGAATTCTCCTTCTCTAACTGCCGCTGAAATGGAAGCCAAACCACTAAATGAAGGAAATTACATGTTCTACAAACTGTCGCTGAACAAAAACCATGAGAAGGTTGGCTTCTACTGGGGTGTACAAGGTGGTGCAGCATTCAACTACAACACAGGCCACCAAGCCTTCTTGGCAGTGCCACAGACAAATGGCGAACAGGGAGCTGCAGCATACTTATTTGACGGCGACGCCACTGGCATCTACAGCGTGAAGGCTACAGAAAGCGAAAGCAACAACGACACCTACACCCTCTCGGGAATACGCGTGGAGAACAAACAACTGCCAAAGGGCATCTACATCAAGAATGGCAAGAAAGTGGTTGTGAGGTAATCATTTCAAAATTGCACAATTATGAAAAAGTATATCAAACCAACCATACTGCCAATCACTTATTCGCAGGACGTGATGACATTAGGCGCCAGCGATAGTGAGGGCAATGGCGATGAGTTCAGCAACTACGGCTCTTTCGATGACAATACTCTTATCAAACCATCCAAGAACCGCCTGTGGGATGATGCCGATGACAAGAAATTTGGTTTATAACACTATTTTAAACAAAATCAACAAAATGAAGATTTACACAAAACCAACTATAGAAGTCATCGTGACTTCCCAAGAGGTGCTTGATTTAGGAGCAAGCGATTCTGTGGGCGATGATAACGAGTTCACAAACATGACCTCTTTTGAAGAAGATGTTATTGGCAATTCTAGCAAAGACGACCTTTGGGACGAAGACTAAAACCAACTCTCCTTAATATCAAGACATGGCAGTGGCAATCACTGCCATGTTTTTTTATAGGTGCAATCCTTCGTCCAGTGGTGCCAAGACAGCAGTTTGATTAGAGCAAAAAAAAATTGATTGTCTCACGACAACCAATCTCTATTAACCTTAATAATCTAATACCATGAAAAACACGATGCAAAGGTAGTGGAAATAATGGCCATTCTGAAATGAATGTGAATTCAACGACACATTATTAACATTAATTAAACCTTTGACGATTCCATTTAAGCTTTTTTTGTAGCAATATGGCATCCAATTGCTTTTTCTCCTCCTTAGTGACCATTGGCGTGGATAGTTGGAAGATGAGGTCGTTGTCGGGTGTCATGACGGCGGAAATCATCACGGGGTCGAAAAACCTTACAAGTTCGTCGTAACGCTCCACAGCCATGGTGTCGGGCCTCTGCAAGAGCTGTGACGATGTCACTTCATCCAAGAAATCATTGGAAGGCATCGGCATCCATTGCGTGTTGAAGAAATGAACCTCGGACTCGGGAGCCTCGCCCAAGAACGAGTTCACCATGCATATCAGGGTGTCAGCCTCATGCAGTGGCAATAGTGCCAGTTGCATTCGCTGCGACTTGTTGACACTGATGTCAGCGAAGGTGCTGGTGAGAGAATCGAGCACGGTGGACCCTTGTAGGAGATTGACAGTCTCTGCTTTCACCCCCATGTCGTAGAAATCCACCATTTCCGTTCTTTTGGTCTTGTTAAGATACTCCACCAGGCTGTCGGGCATGGTGATGACGAAATCCCTCATCGTGCGCTGTGCCAAGGCCGGGAAGGCCATGACGATGACGAGTATTGCTATTGCTGTTCTTTTCATGCTGCAATATTACGGAAAAAAAGGGACACGAGCAACAAAATGACGTTAAGAAATGAAAATAGGGAAAGAGGGGGGGGCGAAGATAGGCGGCGCCTCAGGAATGAAAGCAAAAAACTTCGTCTTTTGCTTTGCATTCCGCTCGGCTTGCACTATCTTTGCAGAATAAAATGCAAAAGATGAAAAAGATACTGACTTTTATGATAGTTTGGCTGGCAGCCATGCAAGTATGGGGCGTGCAAGCCTATAGTGTGCCAGTGGATGTGAAACAAGCAGACGGCACGACACTAACAGTGGTGCTTCACGGTGACGAAGACTTCAACTACTACACCACGCTCGACGGAGTGCTGCTGGTGCAGGAGAATGGGAATTACTACGTGGCAACGGTTGAAGACACTGGAGAGATGGCAGCGACGGCACAGCTCGCCCACAACGCCGACATGCGCAGCAACGCAGAAAAAGACTTGATTGCCAAACAAAAGAAAGACACCTTCATGAATGCTGGTTACGAAAAAGCAGGCAAGAAAAGGGCGAAACGCGAACCAGTGAAGGACGACAAGAGTCTTTTCCCACATAAAGGGACTCCCAAGGCTGTCGTGATACTCGCAGAATTCAACGACACCATACCTTATTGCCATTTCACGATACAGAACCCAAAGAGGTCGTTTGATGACTATTTCAACAAATTAGGTCCGTTGACCGACTATGGCTATGGCGAGACATCCAACCTCACTGGCGTGAGGCAATACTTCAAGATGGCAAGCTTCGACCAGTTTGCTCCAGAATTTGATGTCTATGGTCCGGTGATGGTGCCCAGTTCGATGGCAACCTATGGTGGCACGTCTTCCACTGGCAGCGGTGAGAACATGAAGCTTCTCATACAAGATGCGTGCTATCTGATGGACGATGAAATCGACTTCTCGCAATATGACGGAAACAACGACGGCATGGTGGACCTGCTGATCATCATCTATGCAGGATATTCACAGTCGATGGGCGGCAACAGGGCGGAGTGCATCTGGCCCAAGTCGGGCACCACAAGCGGCGGCACATACGACGGCAAGCGCGTCTCCCGCTACCTGGTGAGCGCCGAGCTGAATGGCTTCCCCAACTGCTGGTCGAATCCACCCTACGAGCGCATCAACGGCATAGGCACCCTATGTCATGAGATGGGGCACACATTAGGTCTGCCCGACTTCTACCCCACCGACAACAGCAAGAAGGGAGACAACCAGGGAATGGAATATTGGAGTCTGATGGACAGCGGCAACTACCTGAACAACGGTTATGCCCCCGTACCCTTCAACGCCTACGAGCGCGAGGCTTTCGGATGGATTGAAATTCCGACACTGACAGAGTCGTGTGACCTGGAACTGAAGTCGTTGGACGATGGTGGCACCGCCTATCGCATAAGGAACGACAACGACGATACAAAATGCGAATACTACATCATAGAAAACATCCAAAACATTGGCCTCAACTTGTTGCAGCGTGGCCATGGAATGGTGGTGTACCATGTAGATTACGATGATTATCAATTCAACTCCAACAATGGCGTGAACAACATCAAGGGACATCCGCGCATGACGGTGGTGCCTGCCGACAACCTGCTCTTCGCACAATACAATGTGGGAAAGACCATCAACGGCAAGGTGATCAAGAATGCAGACTTCTATGCCCAGCTGTCAGGTGACCCATTCCCAGGAACTGCCGGCATCACTGCCTTGAACGACACGATGAACATCGTGAACTTCGAGCCTTACAAGAGCGAAGTGCTAAACAAGGCTTTCGACAACATCAGGGAGGAGAATGAAATCGTCAGCCTGACGTTCACAAACAACTTCAAAGAATACACGGGGATAGCTGAAATAGCCATGCCTTCGCGCAGGGGCAGCGACGGGCGCATATACACCATAGACGGTCGCCTGGCGAACCAAGATGAAAACAATTTGCCTAAAGGCATCTATATCAAGGGAGGAAAGAAGATTGTAAAAAAATAAATCCCATACCTTAATTATAAAGGCTCCCTTACCCCTAAACTCCTTAAAACAAAAATAAATATCTAAGGAGTCAAGGAGTCAAGGAGTGGCGCCTGAAGGCGCGAGGAAAAAACTCCCTTACTCCTAAACTCCTTAGACAAAAATAATTACTTAAAAAAATTTTCGGCGAAAGGTCAAGTCCTTTCGCCGAAAATTGTTGTACCGATACGCACCATAGTACTGCGACATCGACAAGCTATAAGATAGTCGTGACTCATGCCCCAACTGCGCTCGCAGAAATAGTCGGCATCAGCAAAAAACCGCCCTTTCACCTCGTCGAAGAAGTCAGCAGCCAACGACATCTCACGAGCAATCTGGTCGTTGTCCTCCACATACGAAGCCATCATCATCAGTCCACAGATGCGCACGTGCTCCATCTGCCGCCATTCACCCTCTTCGAGCAACTGTCGGCAGTCGTTGATTGTCAGTCCGTATTTGGTTTCCTCCTCTGCTATATGCAGTTCGAGCAGCACATCCACCACCCTACCGCATTTTGCAGCCTGCCGCTCTATTTCCTGCAACAGCCGCAGTGAGTCCACCGCCTCTATCATGCTGACGTATGGCGCGATATACTTCACCTTGTTGGTCTGCAAGTGTCCGATGAAGTGCCATTGGATGTCATCAGGCAAAGTATCGTGCTTGACTTGCAGTTCCTGCACGTGGCTCTCCCCAAACACCCGCTGCCCCTCATTGTATGCCTCAAGGATGCTTTCAGCGGGGTGATACTTGCTAACAGCCACCAGACGGACATCATCCGGCAATGTGCCGAGCACTTTTTTAAGGTTTTCGCTGATAGAAGACATCACTCTGCCTTTTGTACATTCTTGTGCTCGAAGACATCCATGATGAGTGTTTCTGCCACGCTTGCAATGACATAGTCGATGGCTGTAGTACCCATCACCTCCTCTATATGGCCCACTGCTCCCGGCAGCGTTGCAGCCTGAACGAGGTAATACACGTTTGAGCGCTTCTCCTTCTGTGTCTTTTCATCGATGGTGATGAACTGCAGTTTTGCCTTATACCAACGGTCGTCGCTGTCGTTCTCGCTGAAAAACACCTCCTTGTAAGCAGCTTTCTTTATGTCGGACACCTCATATTCTCCACTGATATAGGAAGACATCTCCTCGGTGATGGACGATTCCGCCTCGGTGAAGCTAAGGGCGTCTACTGTATATTGTTCTGTTACTTTCTTTTGCAATCCGTCGTCCATGGTCTTTTCGTAACGGATTTTTGTCTCAAACCAATCAGCTGTTCTTGATCTCATAAACAATTTAAGTATTCAAAATTAATGATATATCCATCAGCAGATGCCGCATGGATTTTTACGGAGTTGCAAAGTTAATGAGAAAAGGAAACAACACCAAATATCTTGCAATGAAAAAAAACTCCACATTGCAAGAACCCATTATCCTTGGCATAACCTAAGGGCACTCACCATCATCTGTGCGGCATTTCCCGGAGCATCTGGCTTGCCTATGGCCTTTTTCATTTCAGCATAACCGGCAAGCATTGTCTCACGCCCTTGATTTCCAGGCATGATGCTCTGCAACTCATCCATCATGCGTGTGGCGGTGAAATCATCAGCCACCAGTTCGGCAACCACCTCCTTGTTGGCTATGAGATTGACGAGCGACACCCATTTCACCTTTAGAAGATGCCGTTTCAGGAATCCCCACAAGGGAGCCATCGGAGTGGCATAGCACACCACTTGCGGCACGTTGAATAGTGCCGTCTCGAGCGTGGCCGTCCCACTGGTGACCAAAGCTGCTGTGGAATGAGCGAGAAGAGCGAAAGTGTCGTTGCGTATCAGCCTCACTTCCGACCCTTCTATAAAATCACAATAATACTCGTCATCGATGGCAGGAGCCCCTGCCAGGACAAACTGATAGTCAGGGAAATGACTTGTAGCCTGCATCATGCGGGGCAGGTTATCCTTGATCTCCGTGCGCCTGCTGCCTGCGAGGAGAGCTATTTTGGGGCGCTCATCCAACTTGTGCCGCGAGCAGAATTGTAAGAACGTTTCATCGTTCTCTTTCAAGAAAAGCCTCACCTCATCGGCAGTAGGATTGCCTACGTAATGTATGGGATAGTCATGCTTCTGTTCATAGAAAGGCACCTCGAAAGGCAAGATGGAAAAAAGTTCATCGACATCCCTCTTTATGTTTTTTATGCGGTGTTCCTTCCACGCCCAGATCTTTGGCGCAATATAATAAAACACTTTCGCCAACTTATGTTCATGTACAAAATGCGCAATATCAAGGTTAAAGCCAGGATAATCCACCAAAATCACCGCATCGGGCGCCCACTCTTGGATGTCGCGCTTGCATAAAGACATATTACGGAATATTGCAGGCAGATGAGCCATTACGGAGACGAAGCCCATGTATGCCGTATCGCGATAGTGCCTCACCATCGTGCCACCAACCTCTGCCATGCAGTCGCCTCCAAAGAAGCGAAACTGCGCATCTCTGTCATGATATTTCAAAGCTTTCATCAAGTGAGAGGCATGTAAGTCTCCACTTGCTTCACCCACAATAATGTAATATTTCATAGGAACCAAACTTCAAGTCGCATGAATGTCATCATTGCAGCCAATCCCAGTCAGCCATCATGCCGAGGGCCTCATAGTGAGTGACGTCCACCCGCGTGGGAGTGATGGCCACATATCCGTTGCGCAATGCCCAGTTGTCGGTAGTGTCGTCTTCCGGCTCGTCATTGCGGTATTTCCCCACCATCCAATAATAGTCATACCCCCGTGGGTGAGTCTGTTTCACGCACTCGTCGTACCACGTACCCTTTGCCATTCGGCACACACGCACCCCATGGAACTTCCCCTTTGGGAAATTCACGTTCAGGCACACGCCCAGGGGCAGTCCGTCGCGCAGCACCCTGCCTGTGATGCTCCTTACAAGAGGTCGGAGAGGCTCGAAGTCAGCATCTTCGCTGAAGTCGCATAGGGAAAATGCCACAGAAGGAACATACTTCATGCATCCCTCGAGGGCAATTCCCATTGTGCCGGAATAATGCACATTGACAGAGGCATTGTCGCCATGATTGATGCCACCAATGATGATGTCCGGCTTCCTGCCGCCACACAACTGGCTCAGAGCCAATTTGAGGCAGTCGACCGGTGTGCCGTTGCACGACCACACCTGCAGTCCGTCCTCCTCCCTTCGGAGCCTCAGCCTAAGATATTCAGTGGCAGAAAAGGCGGTGGCATACCCCGACCTGGGACCATCGGGTGCGCAAACGATGACTTCACCCAGGTCGCGCACCATGTCTATGAGAGAATTCACGCCCTTGGCTTGGAAGCCATCGTCGTTGGATATAAGTATGAGTTTTTGCGGCATCATCTCTAATTTTACTGCAAAAGTACTAAAAAAGGTTGAAAATAAATGTTTCTCGTATAAAATATGTACCTTTGCGGTCTAAAAGCACAATAAAGCATGCCACACAAGCCCCAATGGGGACGTGGCACGATTGTGGATAGTTGCATTATTGCAAAAACATAGAAGACAAACATGGGAAAGATAATAGCATTAGCCAATCAGAAAGGAGGCGTGGGCAAGACGACGACGACCATCAACCTGGCCGCATCGCTGGCCACCCTGGAGAAGTCGGTTCTCGTGATAGACGCCGACCCTCAAGCCAATGCCTCCAGCGGATTGGGCGTGGATGTGAACAACCTCGACTGTTCGCTCTACGAATGCCTGGTGGGCGAGGCCGATGTTCGCGAGGCCATCTACACCACCGACATAGAGGGTCTCGACATCCTCCCCAGCCACATAGACTTGGTGGGAGCGGAGATAGAGATGCTCAACATCACCAACCGCGAGAAAGTGGTGAGCCGCCTGCTCGCCCCCATTCGCGGCGACTACGACTTCATACTTATAGACTGTTCACCATCCTTGGGACTGATAACAGTGAACTCGCTGACCGCAGCCGACTCGGTGATAATACCGGTGCAATGCGAGTATTTCGCCCTGGAAGGCATAGGAAAGTTGCTAAACACCGTCAAGATAATAAAGAGCAAGCTCAACCCGAGACTTGAAATCGAAGGGTTCCTGCTCACGATGTATGACGGCCGCCTGCGACTGGCCAACCAGATTTACGACGAAGTGAAACGCCACTTCCAGGAATTGGTCTTCAAGACCGTCATACAGCGCAACGTGAAATTGAGCGAGAGTCCGAGCCACGGCATCCCCGTGATACTCTATGACGCCGACAGCACAGGCAGCAAGAACCACCTGGCACTGGCAAAGGAAATCATCAACAAGAACAGTTGAGCGGCAAAGCAGCCTTCAAGCAAGGCAGGAGCCAACAACAAACATTTGAACAATGGCAGTAAAGAAGAAATACAGCACCTTGGGCAGAGGCCTCGACGCCCTCATCTCCACTGATGAAGTGCTGCCCCCTGGCGGCTCGACCATCAACGAGATACCCCTGAACGAGATAGAGGCCAACCCCAACCAGCCACGCAGGGAATTCGATGAAGGAAGCCTTCAGGAACTATCCAACAGCATACGGGAAATAGGCATCGTGCAGCCCATCACCGTGCGCCAGACAGGAGAGCGCAGGTACCAGATCGTTGCCGGCGAGCGTCGCTGGCGGGCATCGCAGATGGCAGGACTTGCCACCATACCCGCCTACATACGCACCATCAATGATGAGAATGTGATGGAGATGGCCTTGGTGGAGAACATACAACGTGAAGACCTCAACGCCATAGACATTGCACTGGCCTACGCCCATCTGCTCGACCAAGAAGGCATGACCCAGGAGAAAGTGGCAGACCGCGTGGGCAAGAGCCGCGTGGCCGTGGCCAACTACCTGCGCCTGCTGAAGTTGCCGGCACAAGTGCAGATGGCCTTGCAGAAAAAGACCATCGACATGGGGCATGCCCGCGCCCTGCTGTCGCTGGAAAGCCCCTCGCAACAGCTGGAGGTGTTTGAGGAAATCCAGCGTGTGGGAGCATCCGTGCGCCAAGTGGAGGAGATGGTGAAGAAGTTGAAGAACGGCGAAGACGTGCTGAACAAGCGAAAGAAGCAAAGCACAGCCAACCACCTTGCAGAGGAGTTTGACATCCTGCGAGAGCAACTAACAAAATTTTTCCAGACAAAGATATCCCTGAACATCTCACAGAATGGCAAGGGCAAGATAAGCATCCCCTTCGCCAACGAGGAAGAACTGGAGCACATCATGCGTGTGTTCGACAACCTGAAACAAAACTGAGAGAGGCCGTGAGCATACACCGACACATCCTCCACCGCCTCACCCTGGCCCTCACTGCCATCATCATGCAAGCACTGCCCTGCCACAGCCAGGACATTGCCGACAGCCTGAAGGTGATGGAAGAAGAGCCATTGGTGATGATGGACGACAGCATTTCAGCCATCGACACCATCCATTTCGAGCCATCCTCGAAAAAGGAAAAGATACGCAGGGACTGGAGCACATGGCGACCCGACCCCAAGCGCGCCCTTTGGCTGGCAATAGTGATACCAGGAGCAGGACAGATATACAACAGGAAATTCTGGAAACTGCCCATAGTATACGGAGGATTTGTGGGATGTGCCTACGCAATGCAATGGAACAACCAGATGTACAAAGACTACTCACAAGCCTTTCTCGACCTCTCGGACAACAATCCTGCGACGCAAAGCTACAACCAGTTCCTGCACCTGGGAACAAAAATCGAAAACGAAAACGACAGCAAGGCTGAACGCTTTAGAAACCTTTTCAAGCGCCGCAAGGACTACTACCGACGCTACCGCGACCTTAGCTTCTTCATCATGGTGGGCGTATATGCCCTCTCGGTGATAGACGCCTACGTGGATGCGTCACTCTCGGACTTCGACATCAGCAAGGACCTCACCTTGCGGGTGTCGCCTACAATGATAAACAACAGCAACGACCGCAACCCCATCCGATCCAATGCCCTGGGATTGCAGTGCAGCTTGAATTTTTAATCGAAAGAAAACGGAACGACAACAAGACATGAAGAAAACGCCCCTGTACGTAATCACTCTACTGGCACTATGCCTACCCACCCTTCTGCATGCACAAATCGAAGAATTCGAAGAAATAATTTTCGGCGACGACGAGCAAAAGAGCGAAATAATCTATGCTCCAGAAGCCCTTTACATCTCTGAAGTGGACAGCCTGCTGCAATTATTCCAAGTGCAGAAATATCTCACCATCGACGATGCCTGCGAACCAAGCGAGGAAAGCCCCTACTACACCGACGAGCAACTGGCCGACCGACTCAGCCGCATGCCCACACGCATCGAAATGCCATACAACCCCATAGTGAGGAAATTCATCGACCGCTACGTCAACCGCATGAGGAAGACCGTGAGCCTCATGCTTGGGTCGTCTAATTTCTACATGCCCATCTTCGAACAGGCATTGGAGTCGTACAACGTGCCCATCGAACTGAAATACCTGCCGGTGATAGAGTCGGCACTCAACCCCAAGGCCGTGTCGAGAGTGGGAGCCACAGGCCTGTGGCAGTTCATGCTTGCCACCGGCAAGCAATACGGATTGCGCGTGAACTCACTTGTGGACGACCGGAGAGACCCCATCCGCTCCTCGTATGCAGCCGCACGCTACCTGCGCGACCTGTTCCGCATCTTCGGCGACTGGACCTTGGCGATAGCAGCCTACAACTGCGGACCGGAGAATGTGAACAAAGCCATACGCCGCAGCGGAGGCAGCAGAGACTACTGGACCATCTACCCATATCTGCCGGCAGAGACACGAGGCTATGTGCCTGCATTTATAGCTGCCAACTACGTGATGACATACTACTGCGAGCACAACATCTGTCCGATGCTCACCACATTGCCCGAGCACACCGACACGGTGGTGGTGACACGCAACGTGTCGTTCAACACACTATCGAAATTCTGCGACATAGACATCAACCAACTGCGGGAACTGAACCCCCAATACCGTCGCGACCTCGTGAACGGTCTGTCGGAGCCGTCAACAATCAGGATGCCCATGGCGTCGATAAACAAGTTCGTTGACCAAGAAGACTCCATCATGACCTATGACGCCCTGCACACGGGCAACAGCCATGCCTACACCGCCGTGGAGGACACACACACGAAGAGCTCCAGCCGCAGTTCGTCGCGACGCTCAAGCAACACCTCTGCCAGCAACAACACTGCAAGCTCCAGCAACTCGGGCAAGAGCTATTTCCGAAGCAGCCGTTATGGCCGTGGACGAGGAACACAACAAGCTGACAACAGCACCAGCAACTCACGTTACGGCAAGAGCAACAACAAATATGCCTCAGCCACCAGCAAAAGCAACAAATACACCTCGTCATCGGGGCGCGGCCGCAAGCGAAGAGGTTGAGGAGCCTACAAGACAACAACACTAAACACATGGACGAAAGCAACCACATACAAAAAGATGCCGAACGCGAAGCCGCCGACGACAAGATGGTGAACGAAGGCTACCAGCAACTGCTCAACAGCTACCTGGCCTCGCCCCACCGCAAGAAGGTGGACATCATCAACAAGGCTTTCAACTTCGCACGCCAGGCACACAAGGGAGTAAGACGCCTGTCAGGCGAGCCTTACATCATGCACCCCATCTCCGTGGCGCTGATAGCCTCGGCAGAAATGGGACTTGGCTCTACAAGCATCTGCTCCGCCCTGCTGCACGACGTGGTTGAAGACACCGACTATACTGTAGAAGACATAGAAACCATCTTCGGCAGCAAGATAGCACAAATCGTGGATGGACTGACAAAAATCTCTGGCGGCATCTTTGGCGACCAGGCATCGGCGCAAGCAGAGAATTTCAAGAAACTGCTGCTAACCATGAGCGACGACATCCGCGTCATACTACTAAAGATTTGCGACCGCCTGCACAACATGCGGACACTGAGCAGCCAACCTGCCAACAAGCAATACAAGATAGCAGGAGAGACATTATATATATATGCCCCACTAGCCAACCGTCTCGGACTAAACAAGATAAAGAACGAGCTGGAGGACTTGAGCTTCAAGTATGAGCATCCCTCTGAATATGAGAGCATAAAGAACCGACTAGCCACAACAGAGGAATCGCGCAACACACTGTTTGAGGAGTTCACCAAACCAATACGCAAAGCCCTCGATGAAATGGGCATGAAATATGAGATAAAAGCTCGTGTGAAAGCCCCCTACTCCATCTGGACGAAAATGCAGAACAAGCACGTGACGTTCAAGGAAATCTACGACATCTTGGCTGTGCGCATCATCTTCACCCCGGAAAGCCGTGAGACAGAGATAAACGACTGCTTCCGCATCTATGTGGCAATCAACAAGATATACAAGTCGCACCCCGACCGTCTGCGAGACTGGGCAAACCACCCCAAAGCCAATGGCTATCAAGCACTTCACGTGACACTGATGTCGAGACAAGGACAATGGATAGAGGTGCAGATACGCTCGGAGCGCATGAACGAGATTGCCGAGCAAGGCTTCGCCGCACACTGGAAATACAAGTCGGGCGAGGTGGGAGAAGACTCCGAACTGAACGACTGGATACACACCATAAAGGAAATCCTCGACGACCCACAACCCGACGCCATGGACTTCCTCGACACCATCAAGCTCAACCTCTTCGCCTCTGAAATCTTCGTCTTCACTCCAAAAGGAGAGATACGCACCATGCCGGCTGGATGCACCGCCCTCGACTTTGCCTTCCAGATACACACCTTCCTGGGATGTCATTGCATCGGCGCCAAGGTGAACCACAAGCTCGTGCCTCTGAGCCACCGCCTAAACAGCGGCGACCAGGTGGAGATACTTACATCCAAGTCGCAACATGTAGATCCATCGTGGGTGAACTTCGTATCCACGGCGAAGGCAAAAGCCAAGATACAAGCCATACTACGGCGCAACATGCGCGAGATACAGAAACAGGGCGAGAACACGCTGAGGGAATTCCTTGAAAAGCATGAGCTGGAAATGAGCAACGCCGTGATAGACCGCCTTTGCGAGATACACGACATCAAGAAACAAGAAAAGCTTTTCTACAACATAGGCAACAAGACCATCATCTTAGGCGACAAGGACATCGACGAACTGTTGGAGCGCAAGACCGGCAAGACCGGCTGGCGGCGCCTGGTGCCATTCCTGAACAGCGAGAAGGACAAAGATAAAGACAAGAAGCGAGATGGCGGCGGAAGTGACCCAACAGACTTCAAGCCAGTCCTTTTCGTAGTAGATAAGGACTTCAACCGGAAGAAGCCGTTCTACATAAACGAGAACAACATCCACACCCTGCTTTTCCCCAAATGCTGCTGTCCCATTCCCGGCGACGATGCCATGGGATTCATCGACAACAAGAACCACATAGAGGTGCACCATCGCGACTGTGATGTGGGCGTCAAGTTGAAGTCAAGTTTCGGCAACAGAATAATCGACGTGAAATGGGACATGCACCGCACCATGCTCTTCGATGCCACCATAAGGCTCAAAGGCATTGACCAGATAGGACTTCTCAACGATGTGACAGCCATCATCTCCCGCCAGCTCAACGTCAACATGCGCAAGCTGGTGATTTCCACCGACCAAGGCATTTTCGAAGGCATAATAGAACTAAGGGTGCATGACAAGGATGACGTGCAGGTAATCATCGACTCGCTCGCAAGCATAAAAGGATTGGAAGAAGCCCAAAGGATAGAAAAGAAACGATAAGGCAGGTGTAAACGATTGCCCGCAGGAAACGCAACGACCATAGAAACCAATATAACAAAAAAATGAAGAGAACAAAGAGCATTCTATTTGCCCTGATGATGGGCGTTGCTGCAATGGCAGCCAATCCTTACGACAATCCTGACACCATCTTCGTGGCACGCGACGGCACCGGACAATTCCGCAACGTGGGAGATGCCATTGAAGTGTGCCGCGCCTTCATGGACTACAACAAGGTGATATTTGTGAAAAAAGGCACCTACAAGGAGAAAATCATCATCCCCTCATGGCTCGACAACATCGAAATAGTGGGCGAGGACGTGGAAAAGACCATCATCACCTACGATGACCATGCCAACATCCGCTTGGAAGGCACAGAGAAGGGCATGGGCACCTTCCGCACCTACACGATGAAAATAGAGGGCAATGGCATCACCTTGAAAAACATCACTATAGAGAACAACTCCGCACGCCTGGGACAAGCCGTGGCACTCCACACCGAGGGCGACAGGCTGAAATTCATAGGATGCCGGTTCCTGGGCCATCAAGACACTGTATACACCGGCAAGGCCGGCACACGCCTCTATTTCGAGCAATGCTACATAGAAGGCACCACCGACTTCATCTTCGGCCCCTCCACAGCATGGTTTGAAGACTGCACCATCAAGAGCAAAATCAACTCGTATGTCACCGCAGCCTCTACACCACAAGACGTGGAATTCGGCTACATCTTCAACCGCTGCCGCCTCATAGCAGATGCAAATGCAGAGAAGGTGTATCTGGGCCGTCCGTGGCGCCCATACGCATACACGCTATTCATGAACTGCCAACTGGGCAAGCACATACGTCCTGAAGGATGGCACAACTGGGGAAAGGAAGAGAACGAGAAGACCGCCCGCTATCTGGAATACAACAACACAGGCGAAGGAGCTGCCACAAGCAATCGTACCTCTTGGAGCCGACAGCTGACAAAAAAAGAAGCTGCAGCCATCACGAAAGAGCGTGTGTTCAGCATGAAGAGCAGTTGGATGCCATAGGCTCCAGAGAGTATCAACTAAATATGAACACAAACTTGCGAGATTCTTAAAAAAACAAAAAATGTAACCATTTTTACCTTGATATAGTAAAAATGTTGCTAATTTTGACGACCAATCTACCAAGACATGCTTATCTGTGAAGAAAAACAATAGAAAGGACTAATATAAGAACCGAAGCGACAAACTACTAAAAGGAAAATTATCAACCTACTATTTTATATTTTATAACTAAAACAAAGTTTATGTATCCATTCATCAAGAAGGCTGTAATAGCCTTATGCATGAGCCTGTTTTGCCTTGTGGGTCACGCCCAGAAGACCATTACAGGAACAGTGAAAGACGTGGCTGGCGACCCGCTGATAGGCGCCACCGTCTCGTTGGGAGGCACCAACGGCGTTATTACCGACATCGATGGCAATTTCACGCTATCAGGTGTAGAAACAGGCGCCACGCTGACAATCTCCTACATCGGCTACCAGACAAAGACCGTGAAGGTAGGTTCGCAAAACACCTACGAAGTGGTGCTGGAAGCCAACGACAAGTCACTCGACGAAGTGGTGGTCATCGGTTATGGCACCGTGAAGCGTCGCGACCTGACTGGAGCCGTAGCCTCCGTCACTGGTGAGACACTTGCCAAGAACCCCGTAGCCAATGTGGCACAGGCTCTCCAAGGCCAGTTGCC
>CAMJLI010000023.1 GCA_946406585.1 uncultured Prevotellaceae bacterium
ACAAAGTCAACGTATTCCCCCTCGTCATCTGCTATAATCTTGCGGTGGGCTTTCGAGGGGTCGCGGGTGTCCGTGATGTGGTCGCCCTGACGACCTGAAGAATTGGTTTGGGAGAAACCATCATCGCTGCCAGTATATTTCTTGAACTTGTCTTTCACCTTCTTCATAGTCAAAAAGATATGGAGCACAAAATAGAGCACCACAACCAAGACAATCAAGAAGACAAACAAAAGAAAGTTGAGTATGAACATGGACAAAGGATGAATGTGGATGATATGGGGGAAAAACGCAAGTTAGGCAGCTTTGTGGCTATTGGCAAACAAAGACAGCACCACGTACCATGCTATGATGACGGCAATGCCCGACACGCCAAGAATGCACAGCAATGGAACGCAGGAGATGATGAATACGTATTTCACCTCGTTGCCGCGCCATCCCCAATGCTTGAATTTCAATGCAAAAAGCGGTATCTCAGCCACCAACATCCAGCAACTGAGTGCTATCAAGGCGAGAATGATGAATAATGAATATTGGAAATGAACAAGTCGGGAGCCGCCGCCAACTATGAGCGAGCCCCAGAAGAGGGCATTGGCAGGTGTGGGAAGACCTATGAATGAGGTGGTCTGCCGCTCGTCAAGGTTGAACTTTGCCAGGCGAAGAGCGGAAAAGGCAGCTATGACAAATGCCACATAAGGCAAGTAAGGGCGCACGACATCGAGTGCGGCAGGGTAGGATAGTTGGAAAAGCAACGTGAACACCATTGTGGCAGGAGCCACACCGAAGGTGACATCATCTGCCAAAGAGTCCAATTCCTTGCCTATGGGGGAGGATACACCCAACAGGCGCGCACACATGCCGTCGAAGAAGTCGAACACAGCGCCAAGGATGATGAATGCCAATGCCAATGCCGCGTTGCCGGCAAAGGCAAACGACGTGGCTATGCAACCGCATATCAAGTTGCAGCAAGTAATTGCGTTGGGTATGTTTTTCTTAAACATTTCTATTCTTTTCTATCGTCCCTATCCCCTCTATCAGCTCTTTCGCCTCTATAGCATATATCCTCTCTATCAGCTCTTTCGCATCCATCCTCGTCTATCCTCTCTATCAGTTCTATAGCATCTATCCCCTCTATCGCATCTATTGCAATTTGGCGATGATGGTCTGGTCGCCAGTGGTGGATTGCCCCATCTTCACGCAAATCTCAGTGCCGAGAGGCAGGTAAACATCCACACGGGAGCCAAACTTGATGAAGCCGAGATGGTCGTCTATCTCGCAATCCTCACCTTCCTTGGCGTAGGTGACAATGCGGCGCGCTACAGCACCAGCTATCTGGCGGCATAGGATGGGCACACCCTCCGGGGTCTCGATTATGACATCGGCATGCTCGTTTTCCTCACTTGCCTTGGGCAGCCATGCCTTATGGTAATTGCCATTGAAATGACGGACGGTGGTCACCTTGCCATCCACGGGGAACCAATTGGCATGGACGTTGAAGAGACTCATGAAAATGGATACCATGATGCGCCTGTCATGGAAGTAACGATCTTCGTCAACTTCCTCAACCACAACCACATGGCCATCGGCAGGGGCGACAACGAGCTTGGTGGTGTCTTCCACATCAAGATAACGCACGGGGCATCGGAAAAAGTTCAGCACCACCAAATATATGGTGCCAAACAACGCTACAAAACTCCAAAAAGGAACCTTGTTGTCGAAACCACGCCATAATATCACACCTATGGCAATGATGGCAAGCAGACTGAAAAAGAGCGTGTCGTTACCCTCGCTGTGTAGTCTTTGCTTCTTTAACTTGCGTATTCTTTTTCCCATCTTTTTCTAAGAAATGCAACATGTCTTCGCATTTGGTTGCAAAGATAGTGTTTTTTTTACAAACACACAAGTTTTTGGCACCCATTCTTTGGCTTTGTCATTTTTTAGGCGTATCTTTGAGGCTCAATTTCAAGTTATGAGAGATTTCGTACATTTGCATGTGCATACATATTTCTCCATTCTCGACGGACAGGCGAGCATCAACAAACTTGTAGACAAGGCCATCGCCGACGGAATGAGAGGAATGGCAATCACCGACCATGGAAACATGTTCGGTGTGAAAGAGCTGTTCAACTATTGCAAAAAGGTGAACGGCAAGCGAAAGGAAAAGGGACTGCCAGAGTTCAAACCCATCTTCGGCTGTGAATTGTATGTCGCCCGGAGAAAGAAGACCGACCGCAGCAAGGACCATCACGACCTCGGCGGATGGCACCTCATCGTGCTTGCCAAAAACTACAAGGGATACAAAAACCTTGTGAAACTCGTGTCAAGGGCATGGGTGGACGGATATTACGGAAGGCCAAGAACCGACCATGAAGACCTGGAGCGCTTTCATGAAGGACTTGTCGTCTGTTCGGCATGTATCGCCGGCGAGGTGCCCGATAAAATCCTGAAAGGCGACATCGCAGGAGCAAGAGAGTCCATCGAATGGCACAAGAGGGTCTTTGGAGACGATTATTACCTTGAGTTGCAAAGGCATGAGGTGAAAGACCCCACCATCAGGGCCAACAGGGAGACTTTTCCACTGCAACAGCAAGCCAACAAGGTGCTCATAGAACTGGCACGGGAGTATGGCATCAAGCTCGTCTGCACCAACGACTCACACTTTGTAGACAAGGATAATGCAGAGGCTCATGACCATCTGCTATGCCTATCAACAGGAAAAGACCTCGATGACCCATCGAGAATGCTCTACTCCAAACAAGAGTGGTTCAAGACACGGGAGGAGATGAACGAGGTGTTTGCCGACATCCCAGAGGCTCTCGACAACACCTGCGAAATACTCGACAAGGTGGAGACCTATTCCATCGACCATGCACCCATCATGCCTTTCTTCCCCATTCCCGAGAGCTTCGGAACGGAGGAGGACACGAGAAAGAAATACAGCGAGGAGCAGCTCTTCCAGGAATTCACCCGCGACGAGAACGGAAACGAGATAATGTCAAGGGAGGAAGGGGAGAAGAAAATAAAGAAACTTGGAGGCATAGACAAGCTGTACCGCATCAAGTTCGAGGCCGACTACTTGGCAAAATTGGCTTATGATGGTGCGAGGAAGTTGTATGGCGACCCCATACCTGAAGAGGTGGACGAGAGGGTGAAGTTCGAACTCCACATCATGAAGACCATGGGCTTCCCGGGCTACTTCCTCATAGTGCAGGACTTCATCAATGTGGCACGCGACCAACTCGACGTGATGGTGGGCCCCGGACGTGGCTCTGCAGCTGGTTCGGTGGTGGCGTATTGCCTCGGAATAACACGCATCGACCCAATCAAGTATGACTTGCTGTTCGAGAGATTCCTCAACCCCGACCGCATCTCGTTGCCGGATATAGATACGGACTTCGACGATGACGGGCGCGGACGGGTGCTCGAATGGGTGGAGGACAAATACGGGCACGACAAGGTGGCGCACATCATCACCTATGGAAGCATGGCGACAAAGAACTCCATCAAGGATGTGGCACGAGTGGAGAAGCTGCCTCTTGAGGAGAGCAACAGGCTTTGCAAGGCCATTCCCGACAGGCTGCCCGACGGAATGAAGATGAACCTCGACAATGCCATCAAGTGCGTGCCGGAGCTGAGAGAGGCGGAGGTGTCGGTGGATGCAAGGGAGAGGAACACCATCAAGTATGCAAGGATGCTTGAAGGGACTGTGAGAAACACCGGCATCCATGCTTGTGGAACAATCATCTGCCGCGATGCCATCAGCGACTGGGTGCCTGTCTCGACTGCCGAGGACAAGGCTGACCCGGGACACAAACTGCTGTGCACCCAATACGATGGTCACGTGATAGAGGAGACAGGACTGATAAAGATGGACTTCCTCGGACTGAAGACGCTGTCGATACTCAAGGAAGCCATGGAGAATGTGAAACTCTCAACAGGACATGCCATCGACATCGACAACGTACCCATTGACGATCCCTTGACTTACAAGCTCTATTGCGAAGGCAGGACAGTGGGCACTTTCCAATTTGAATCGGCGGGAATGCAGAAATACCTCAGGGAACTGCAACCCTCTGTGTTCGAGGACCTCATAGCAATGAATGCCCTTTACCGACCGGGTCCAATGGACTACATCCCTGAGTTCATCGCGAGAAAGAAAGACCCCTCGCGCATCAGCTACGACATTCCTTGCATGGAGAAGTATCTGAAGGATACCTATGGCATCACTGTGTATCAAGAGCAGGTGATGCTTCTGTCAAGGCAGTTGGCCAATTTCACCCGAGGACAGTCGGACACGCTTCGAAAGGCCATGGGCAAGAAGCAGATAGATAAGATGAACGAGTTGGAGGAACTCTTCTACAAAGGGGGAACCAAGAACGGACACGACCAGAATGTGCTCAAAAAAATCTGGGAGGACTGGAAAAAATTCGCCTCTTACGCCTTCAACAAAAGTCATGCCACATGCTATTCGTGGGTGGCATACCAGACTGCATACCTCAAGGCGCATTATCCTGCTGAATACATGGCTGCCGTGATGAGCCGAAACCTCGACAACATCACTGAAATCACCAAACTGATGGACGAGTGCAGGGCGATGGGAATACAGACCCTCGGACCGGATGTGAACGAGAGCCGGCACAAGTTCAGCGTCAACAAGAGCGGTGCAATACGTTTCGGACTAGCTGCCATAAAAGGCATGGGATATGCAGCCGCAGAAGCCATAATCTCTGAAAGGGATGCCAACGGACCATATACCGACATCTTCGATGTGGCGAAGAGAGTAAACCTTTCTTCTGCCAACAGAAAGGCTTTTGAGAGCCTTGTGCTCAGTGGAGGCTTCGACAGCTTCGGAATAGACAGGGAGAGATACCTCGCACCAAACAACAAGGGCGATATCTTCCTCGACACCTTGATAAGATTCGGACAACTTTATCAGGTGGAGAAATCAAAAGCACAGATGTCGCTTTTTGGAAACGACATGGCAGACATCCCCAACCCGACAATACCGCAAGGGGAGATGTGGAGCAACATAGAGAAACTCAACCGTGAGCGCGACCTCGTGGGCATTTATCTCTCGGCGCACCCTCTCGATGAATTCAGCATGATATTGAAATACCTCTGCAACACAAAGTGTTCGGAATTGGCAGACAAGGAAGGACTGATGAAGAAGGAGACCGTCACCTTTGGCGGTGTGGTGACAGGGGTGAAGTCGAAGTTCAGCCGTAATGGCAGTCCTTGCGGTTTTGTCACCATAGAGGATTTCGACGGGTCGGGCGAACTGGCCCTCTTCGGAGAGGAGTGGGGCAAGTGGAGCGCCATGCTCAAGGAGGCATGCACAGTGTATGTCACGGCAAAGGTGGTGCCGAAATTCAGAGGCTCCACAGTGCTCGACTTGCGCATAAGCAATATTCAATACATGCAGAGCTTGAAGGAGGAGGCGATAGAACGGATTACCATAGTTGTAAATAGCGACACCGTGGACTCGCAGATGGTGAGCGACCTCGTGGCTGCCATCGATGCTTGTCCGGGAAAAACCTCGCTTTACGTGCAGATTCACGACACCGATGGCACCGTGTTGCTTAGGAGCAAAGCCAAGAAAGTGGAGGTGAAACACCAACTGCTGCAACTGGTGGAGGAGAATAAAGGCATGAACTATTTCATCAACTGACACATTGTGGCATGATGTTTGCAATGATGAAGACAAGTGTCTTTAAAAGATAAGTATCATTAAACAATAATAAGAATGGAAGTAACAATCACCACAGAGAATTTCGAGAGTTATCGCAACGGCGACTTGCCACTTGTTGTAGACCTTTGGGCCACTTGGTGCGGGCCATGCCGTATGGTGGCGCCAATCATCTCAGAACTGGCTGAGGAGTATGATGGCAAGATTGTAGTGGGCAAGTGCGATGTTGAAGAGAATGACGACATCGCCATTGAGTTTGGAGTGCGCAACATACCTACCATCCTCTTCTTCAAGAACGGAGAATTGGTGGACAAAATGGTGGGTGCCGCCAACAAAGCCAAGTTCGACGAGAAATTCAAGGCCCTGCTTTAGGCGTTTAATGCCATAAGCAACAAGTCTTGTTGACCAACCATAAAAATCGGGGAATGACCGTATTGGCATTCCCCGATTTTTATGGTTTGGCTTTGGTGTCGTCGTTGGTTATTTCACAACCACCTTCTTGCCACGGATGACATATACTCCTGAAGAGAGGCCCTTGGTGCTGGTGGCATGCTGACGCACCATGCGCCCTGAGGCATCGTAAATGTCGGCCGGGTGATCATGTGACACGCTCACGTCGGCAATGCCTTCAGTCTCTGTTGCCACGACGGTGAGGATGCCTTCGGAAATGCGGGTGGTGTCCCATTCTATGCCTGCAGGCAGGTCGAGCACAGGAGTACCCATGAAGGTGGTGGCTTCCCATACGCGGATTTGGTCGCCAACGTTGAGTTGGTAGTTGTCGGCCAAAGTGACACGCAGGGTGCCATTCATTGTCAGATTTCTGATGTCGCCGATGTATGTGTTGCCACTGTTGTCGGCACTGGCATTGTGAACCCTGATTTCCAATACGCTGCCTGGAACGAATGCCACATTCTTGCCGCCGAAGAACAAGGCTCCCCTGAAAGCATTGGCTGCAAGTCCGGGATGCATCGTGCCGTTGACGTTCACTGAAGCGTTGGTTAGTGCTTTGGCTGTTGTGTTGCCGCCAGAAAGGGTGGCTCCCTGGGCCACAGTCAACTGGCCTGTGCCAAGTATGCCTGAAGACACCATCAGCTCACCTTGGCTCACCATGATGGTGCCGGTGTTGTTGCTGGTGCCGCTATAGGTCAGTCTGCCGGAACCCATCTTCACGAAATTGGCGTTGGATGTCACGCTGCCGCTCCAGTTCCAGTTGGTGTCATCGCCTACCTGCCATGTGTTGGCTCCTGGCGTGCCGCTCTGGGTGAAGGAGCATGAGCCGCCAAGGCTGCCCGTGCCGCTGACCTTGCCTATGCGGTAGGTCTTGCCGCTGTTTTGGAGTTCCACGCCGGCAGGTATGTTCATCGTGCCCTTGGGCATTCCCAAACCGTTGTCGAGGGTGAAGCGCGTGTCGCTGCTGTGAACCTTGCAGATGATGGTGCCTTCGAATCCCGACCAGTTGCCGGTGATCTGTGTGCGTGTGGCATTCCATGTAGTTCCCACGACTACAGGGCAATATACGGTGAGAGTGCCCTTGCCGGTGAGCTTGTTGCTGTAGGAGCCGCGGTCCACGAGATTCCAGGTGCCTCGCTTGCCTTGTGGCACGTCGATGTTGTAACTGGAGCTGGTGTTCTCGGTGAGAGTGCCGTTTTGGAACTCCACTGTCTTGGCAGGCGTGGAGCAGTTGATGCACTGCACTGTGCCGCCTGCAATCACCAAGCGTTGTAGTGCGCTGTTCGACACGTTGAGCTTCATCCATCCCGAACCTCTCTTGGTGAGCACGGTGCCCGACATGGCACGGTCGACGATGAAGTCGCCGAAGTTGTTGATGGCGCCGCCTTCTTCACCCACAAACGATATCGGAGAGCCGTTGGTCACTGCTGTCGATGTGCGCAGCTCGCTGCCATTCTCGATGATGAACTTGTCGGCTTGGAATTTCACGGCACCAAGATTGCCCTTGGCCTGGTTGGTGTTGGCCAATGAAGAGATGGCTATTGTGCCGCCGGAGATGCGTGTGCCGCCAGTATAGGAGTTGTCGGTGGAGATGTTGAGCACGTTGGTGCCGCGTTTCACAAGGGTGGTGTTGCCCACGATGGAGCCGGTGCCCTTGAAGGTGTAGGCTTGTGCGTTGTTGTCTACGATGATGCTGTCTGCCTCGATGTCGCCAGTGAGGTTGATGCTGAACTGGCTTGCATTGTCGTTGAATGTCACGTTGTCGCCCGACACGAAGATGTCGCTGTTGCCGTCGGCACCGATGAAGTTCTCTGCACCGCCATTCGACCACTCGTCGCTCACAGCACCGCTCCATACGATGTCGCTGTTGTCGCGCATGGTGGAGATGTCAAGATAGAGGTTGCCGTCTTCCAATGACAGTTGGGTGCGGTACTTGGTGTCTATCCCCTCGATGCGGAGGTCGCCCAAGTTGCCTGTCAGTGTTTCCACCTTGCCGAGGAGGTAGCGACCCGGTGCTATTTCGGCAGAACGGTTCGCAAACTCAAATACAGGTGTAAGGTATTCCGGACCATATTTCCAGTCTTTCTTCTCTATTGTCAGCAGGCGGGCATTGATTTGGTCGGATGTCACGTCGTCGTAGATGTCGAAGACCACACGCGAGCCGAAGCCGAGGAGCAGTGAGTCGGTGGTGATGGTGCCTTTGTTGTCGGCGCGTCCCGGACGAAGGATGGAGGCATAGTCCATCTTGATCCTGCGGAAGGTTCCACCATTGCTGTTAAGTTCTGCGAAGCGGTTGAGCCATACCGAAGAGTTGAGCATCTTGCCGTCGAAGTTCAGCGTTCCTGCCCAGATGTCTGTGTTGCCGGTGTGCTTCTCTTCAACGTTGGGGAGGTTGAGGATGCCATCGCCTTGTTTCACAAGACGGGTGCTGCCATCGAATGCCCCACCTTCCACGTCGCAGGTATAATAGGTGTAGTTTATCACGCTGTTGCCGTTGAGGGCGGTGCTGTTGGTGCCTTGCACCCATGATGGCACGTTGAATGTTGCCACCCAAGGCTTTGCTCCGTCGGCAACGGTCACCTTGCTGTCGTTGGTCTCGCAAACTATGACATGCTGTCCGTCGAGCGAACTGCCTATGGTGCCGCCGTTGGCCACCTCAGTGCGTCCCGTCATGGTGAATGGTGGAGGTGCCACGGTGATGCCTTCCAAGTTTCCTATGAAGTAGCTCTTGTGAGGCGGTTGGTTGTAGCCCACCGATTGCCATACGATGGAGTTGCGGTACTGGTGGTCATGCCAGAGAGTGTAGATGCCGTATTCGGAGGGGATGTTGGTGGTGTAAATCCTTATCCTGGTGTTGTTGACGGCACGCATCACAATCTCCTCGCGCCAGTCGCCAAAGATGTCGGCAATGGCACCCGGGTTGTTCTTTGTCGAGTTGTTGGTGTTGCTGCCGTCGCAGTTGAACAGACGGCCTCCCGCTGGCTTGTAGACGGCGCCGGCACGGGCGTCGCTGCCCGGACTGTCGAACACTTCGTCAAGCAGGTCGCCATCCCAGTAGATGCGCTGGTTGAGGTGGCTCCAGAAAAGGGCGTCGTTAGTGTCGCCAGTGGCAGGTCCTCCGTTGATCACCTTGTCGGCAACAGTTGATACAAGACCAGATTGTGTGCTTCGTCCTAAGCAGCCAGGAAACTCGTCGCTGAAATTGGCGCAAAGTGCACGTCCGTCATCGTTGGTGGAAGCCAGACGATAGTATATCTTGCCAGTGGTGGCGTTGAAGTAGGTGCATGCCGGACTGGTCTCGTTGCAGGTGAACTGCTCTTGTCCGTGTCTGTAAGGGTCGAGGTCCGAACAGTGTTGGGCATCGCCGTGTCCCAGGCCTGTGGTGCAAAGGCCCTTGCCGTTGTCGTCGATGACCATGGAGCCAAAGACTATCTCGTCGCGTCCGTCCCAGTCCACGTCGGCGATGGCGAAGTTGTGGAAGCCTTGTCCGAAGTATGGGCTGCCGCCGCTGTATTCGTTCCAGCGCCACCGTTGGGTGAGGTTGTGGGTTGCAGGGTCAACATCGAGGGCGCACATCTTGTGACGGGTGTAGCAGCCGCGTCCCAAGAAGATGCTTGGATGACGGCCGTCGAGATATGGCGCGCCAAAATAGTGCTTCGACGAGCGGTGGCCGGTGTCGGCCTTGCCCCATACGGAGGCATAGTCGGACTCTCCTGCCTCAAAGCGTGGCAATGGGTATGCCATGGGTGTGAAGTTTTCGTTCGAGCCATCCCATCCGTAGGGCTCGCCGGTCTGTCCGTTGATATAGAGCAGATACTCGGCGCCGAAGTGTGTGTATTCGTCGCGTGGAGCAACATAGTTCATGTTGCCTATCTTGATGGTCTTGCCTGTGGCAGTGTGGATGTACATGTTGTCGGCACCCCTCATGACGGCTTCAGCCTTGCCGTCCATGTCCCAGTCGTAGGCTATGATGTCCCACTGCTCGTCGGGACCGGCCATGAGGTTGGGACCGCAGTCTATCCACCACAGCCTTTCACCATTCAACTTGTAGCATTCCAGATGATGGAACTTTGTGGTGTTGGCGGCATTGCGGATGTCACCGGAATAGTTGCGCTTGACGATGAACTCCTGCACTCCGTCGCCATCCACATCCCCCAGCGAAATGTCGTTGATGATGTATTCCGATGTCACCACATTGCCGTTGCGGTCGGTCACGTCGGCTACGGGGATGTCGATGTATTGCGAGGTCAAGCGCTTTACTTCAGGGCTGCGGTCTTGCTCCACGCCACGCACCACGGCGGCGACGCTATATATTGAGCCGGCGGTGCCTTGAGGGTCTGTGAAATTGGATACTCTAAGTGGTGTGCTGTTCACCTTGATGCCGTTGCGGTAGAGGTTGTAACCTGTGTCGTAGTATTCCTCTCCAAAGATTTTCCAACTTACAAAGCTGCCGGAGCCTGATGGCACTGCCACAAGGCCACGGTCGAGTTTGTCAGTCGTGCGTTGGGCCATTGCCGGTATACAGCATAGCATCAACATGATAGCCAAAAGTGTAGATTTTCTCATAAAGTGAATGATTGATTGTTTCGAGGTTTTCGGGTATGTTGGTTTGCCAGGATAAAAACACCACGGCATTTGCTGCAAAATTACTAAAAAATATCGTTCTTGGGCATTTTGATGCTTTCTTTTTGGTGCAAATACCTTTTTTTTCCCATTTTGTCATGTTTCATATCAAAAAATCAGTATATTTGCAGTGCTCATAATGAATGATATGGCATAATTTGAATGTTTCTAAGATTGCTTTTGGATTATAAAAAAGATTTCCTAAACTTGTAGGACCCTCTTTAAGATATGGCTAATATTCGTTACTTATTCATTCTTACATTGTTCGCCTTCTTGGCTTCATGTACTTCAAATATAACCAAATACAAGATTGGAGTGTCACAATGCTCCGAGGATATTTGGAGGGATTGGCAGAATGCCGAAATGCAGATGGAGGCAAACATACATGAGGGTGTGGAATTGTGTTTCACTGCCGCTTTGGACGACAGCCAGAGGCAAATACAGCAGATAGACAGTCTGGTGGAGAGTGGCATCGACCTGTTGATTGTTGCACCCAACCAGTTGCAGAATGTAACACCAGCCATAGACAGGGCTTACGACAAGGGCATTCCTGTGATAGTGTTCGAGAGGAAGACAGGCTCCCAGAAATATACAGCATTCGTCAGCGCCGACAACCATGAGATGGGGCGTCAGATGGGCTTGTATGTTGCAGGACTGTTGAAAGGCAAAGGGCGAGTGATGGAAATCATGGGGCTTAAAGGCTCTTCTCCAGCCGACGACCGTCACAAGGGATTCAGAGAAGCCATTGACGATTTCCCACAAATAGAGGTGGTGGCTTCGCTGCAAGGCGACTGGACTGAAGAGACGGCATACAATACAGTGAAAAACTGGTTGGAGGGAGACGCAAGAGACGTGCTCGACCATGGCGGCATCGACTTCGTATTCGGGCATAACGACCGCACGGCTATGGGAGCACGAAGAGCCATGAAGGAAGCGGGGATCGAACTGCCACTCTTCTGTGGCATTGACGGTCTGCCAGGCGAGAATGGAGGAATACAGCAGGTGCGCGACTCCTTGCTCGACGCTTCATATATTTATCCCACCCGCGGAGACCAGCTGTTGCAACTGGCTCTCGACATCCTCGATGGAAAGCCATACGAAAAGGAAATCATGCTCACGTCGGCTCTCGTGACACGCGACAATGCCCATGTGCTCTTGCTGGAAAGCGACGAGGTGATGCGACAGGCACAAAAGCTCGAAAAGCTCCAACAGAAGGCAAACGTCTACATGAAGCAAATCGACAACCAACGAGTGATAATAATTCTCGCACTCGGGGTGGCATTGCTCTTGCTGCTGCTTGCCGCCGGCATATATTTCTATAACAGGCAGAGGGCAAAACTCGCCTTGGAGCGCAACAAGATGGAGCGCGAGCAACTTGATTTCTACTCTCAGGTGAGCCACGAACTGCGCACGCCGCTCACCCTTATCGAAGGACCACTGGCAAAACTGGCTGACACCAGCGACATGAGGAATGCAAGCAAAGAAACGGCTGAGCTGATGGAGATAGTGACAAGAAACACTCATCAGCTCACGCAACTCATCAACAAAATGCTGAAAGTGCAGGCTGGAGAGGCCAATGTCGACATGTCGGCAATGAAAGATGATGAAATACCTGTGGTAAAACCATTGGAGACGCCTTCTCTGGACGCAGAGGCAGATGACAAGCCAACGGTGCTGATAGTGGATGACAATGCCGACATCAGGGCTTTCCTGAAAACCATCATGCAAGAAAAATACCAGATTCTGGAAACAGAAGATGGCCAAAAGGGATTGGAAATGGCTAAGGCGAATGTCCCCGACATCATAGTGAGCGATGTGATGATGCCGGTGATGAATGGATTGGAGTTCTGCCAAAGGGTGAAAAGCGACATGGTGACAAACCACATTCCTGTAATGCTGCTCACTGCAAGGGCCTTGAGCCAACATCAGATAGAGGGATACGAGAGTGGGGCGGATGCATACATCACAAAGCCATTCTCTTCGGAACTGCTGATGGCACGCATCGACAACCTCCTACGCAACCGCCACTTGTTGAAGGATATCTGGAGCACTACTTTGGAGAAAAACACGTCAAAGAAAGAGCGCCATATCAAACAAGAAGTGGCAAATGAGGATGCCTTTGTGGAAAAATTTAAAAAGGTGGTGGAGGAACGCATGGCCAACAGCGACCTTGGAGTGGAGGAAATTGGAAATGTAATGGGACTGAGTCGTGTGCAGCTATATAGAAAGATGAAGGCACTCACAGGATGTAGTCCTGTTGACCTCCTGCGCAAGGCACGACTGGCAAGCGCCCGACAATATTTGTTGTCCTCAGACCTTTCCGTGAGTGAAATTGCCTACAAAGTGGGGTTCTCATCACCATCCTATTTTACTAAATGTTTCAAAGATGAATACGGAATTGTTCCTGGCGACACAAGAAAATTGTAGATTTTCCCAAATGTTTACAACACTTGAGAAAAAAAAACCTAACTTTGCAGAAAATGACGTGCCATCTTGCATGTTGGTGTGAAAAATGATATAGTTAACCTTGAATTGCACACTATCTGCACTGGCCAAGATACCTTTAATTCAAGCGAGAAAAAAAGTTTTGTGGATTAATAATGAGTTTCTGACTCTTTTCGAACCAAACTGCGACCTTGGGATAGGATAGAGAGTTCTGGGCATAACCATATATTATAGATATGGTGTGGACTGGCGTTTCATCTATTCTTGGGTTGTCGCAGACCTGGTTCGAAAGTGAAACGTTCATCGTCCACACCTTTTGTTTTCAATGGCAAAGGTAAAGCATCAAAATCACAGCGAATGACAAAAAACGTTCGTTTTATATCAAAAATGATACATGGAAACAATTTTGTTAACCTAAGAACTAAATGTGATAGCCCCAAAAGCCTTAAATCTGCAATTTTGCAAAAAGAAAAGCAACTTACACAAAACTATAATAATAAAACCGAACACTAACCAAAACGTAAAAGCAATGGAAAAACTAAAAAGGTTTCTTCTGAGCATCATGCTCATCTTTGCAAGTACTATAATGTACGCGCAAACGGAGATTACGGGCACCGTCATCGACGAGACCGGTGAAGGCGTCATCGGTGCCACCGTGATGGAGAAAGGAACATCGAATGGTGCAGTAACCGATTTCGATGGTAATTTCTCTTTGAAAGTCAACGAGGGAGCCACTCTCGTCATCACCTACATCGGTTATGACCCTGTGGAAATCGCCGCAACTTCTGGCTTGAAAGTTCAACTGAAGGAAAACGCCAGTGAACTTGCTGAGTTGGTGGTGACTGGTTACCAGACACAGCGCAAGGCCGACTTGACAGGTTCGGTGGCAGTGGTAAAGACCGATGAACTGAAGACTTCATCGGATACTGACCCCATGCGTGCACTGCAGGGCAAGGTGCCGGGAATGACAATCACCAGCAATGGCTCGCCTGTGGGCGCCGGTACCGTCCGTATTCGTGGTGGCGGTTCGTTCAACTCATCCCAAGACCCTCTGTTCATCATCGATGGTGTTCCCACGACAACAAACCTGAACACATTGAACATGAACGACATCGAGTCAATGCAGGTGCTTAAGGACGCTGCCTCAGCATCTATCTATGGTAGCCGTGCTGCTAATGGTGTCATCATCATCACCACTCGCTCGGGTAAGAAAGGCGACAAGGTGAAGGTTGATTTCTCTGCAAATCTCACCGCACAGTTCTACAACAAGCAAACAATGATGGAACTGGCAAACACCACCGAATATGCTACTGCCATGGCACAGGCTGCCATGAACGATGGCTTGGACCCAGAGAAATATGCCAACAACTATGGCCTTACTCTCCATGCCGATGCAGGCAAGACAATCCGTGCCTACGACCCTGCCACAGGCCAAATGCGCGAGTTCGTAGTAAATGGTCTCTACGGAGGTTACATGAATCTGAACAAGACCATGCGCTTCAGCGACACCGACTGGCTCGATGAAATCTCACGCACGGGATTCGCACAGAACTACGACCTCTCCATCTCGAAGGCCAATGACCAGTCGTCGGCTCTCGTGTCTTTCGGTTACAAGAAGAACAACGGTATCCTGAAATACACCGACTTTGAAAGTTTCTCTGGCCGTATCAACACCAGCTACAAGGTAAACAAGATTGTCACTGTTGGTGAGAATGCCACCATCACCTATAGCGACCAGGTGGACTGCCAGCCATTGGAGAATGCACTGAAGATGGCTCCAACACTCCCTGTATACGAAGAGGACGGCGTGACCTTCTCTGGTCCTGTAGGAGGTATGAGCGACAGACAAAATCCTCTGCGCGAACTCTACCACAACCGCGACAACCGCTTGAAGATGTGGCGTATCTTCGGAAATGCATACGTGAATATACAGCCTATCAAAGGCCTGACATTGCGCTCGAACTTCGGTCTCGACTACTGGTCGGAATTCATTCACAGCGTGACCTACACCTGGCACTCCGACGTGGTGAATAACAGCACACCATCTACCAACCTTGGCTCAAAGAACTCCACGAAGTGGACCTGGTCGAACACAGCAAACTATACTTTCACTGTCGCCGGCAACCACACGTTCATACTCTTGGGAGGTGTTGAGCTCCACAAGGATGTGGAAGAGCGTTCCAATGCATACGCACAGATGTTCGCCCTGGAGAACTACAAATACATGTGGCCTGATGCAGCCACTGGCACACAGCGCGCCGGCGGTATCCGCGAGGGCTACAACCTGGTGTCATTCTTTGGCAAGGTGGACTACAACTGGAAGGACTTGGTGCTCGCTTCGTTCACCATACGTCACGACGGTTCTTCACGCTTCGGTGAGAACAACCGCTATGGTACCTTCCCAGCCGTCACTCTTGGCTACCGTATCTCTGAGAACCTGCACCAGGACTGGATCACCGACATGAAAATACGTGCTTCATGGGGTGAGACCGGTAACCAGGCCATCTCCAACTATGCCCGCTACGGCCTCTATGCTGCAACCTATGGCGGCGGTCGCAATGAGTCTACAGCTTACGACCTCAAACTCGAAGGCAGCGGCATCTATCCTTCTGGCTTCCGTGCCACTCAGGCTCAGAACAACAATCTGAAATGGGAGACTACCGAACAGTGGAACGCCGGTCTCGACTTCAACCTCTTCCGCAACTCCGTTTACGGTTCTTTTGATACCTATATCAAGAATGTGAAGGACATGCTTATCAATCCTGCTTATCTCGGATCAATGGGTGAAGGTGGCGCTTCTTGGCTCAACGGACCAAGCCTGCGCAACTGGGGTATGGAATTCGCACTGGGATATCGCGGCACCACCAATTTCGGAATGCGTTACAATGTGAACGGAAACCTTGACTTCTTCCGCCAGAAAGTGACCTATCTGCCTGAAACAACCACTGGTAGCTACGTCCACACAGCAAAACAAAACCTCGTGGAAGCCGAAAAGCCTTATGGCTCAATCGTTGGATATGTGGTTGACGGACTTTTCCAAAATCGTGAGGAAGTGTTGGCAAGCGGTCAGGATAATGCACGTGTCGGCGGTCTGAAATACGCAGACCTCGATGGCAACGGCATCATCAACGAGCAAGACCAGACATGGATTTTCAATCCCATTCCAAACTTCTCATGGGGTCTGAACGTAGATCTGGGCTACAAGGACTTCGACTTCTCGATGTTCTGGCAGGGCGTTGCAGGACAGGATGTCTACAACAACCAGAAGTTCCAGACCGACTTCTACAGCATCACCGACGCAGGAAGCAACAAAGGCAACCGCATGCTTGATGCTTGGACGACAGCCAATACCGGCAGCAGCATTCCTGCTCTGACTACCAATAACGTGGGCAACGAGAACCGTGCCAGCACCTACTTCGTGGAGAACGGCTCTTATGCAAAACTCCGTCAATTGCAGATTGGCTACAACTTGCCAGAAAAACTTCTGAGCAAGGTCAAGATGAGCAGTGCCCGCGTCTATGTCTCTGGTCACAACCTGCTCACTATCAAGAGCAGCTCGCTGACTTGCTCCGATCCTGAGAACCCTAACTGGGCTTATCCTAACAGCACTTCGTTCTCATTTGGTATTCAAACTTCGTTCTAAGTTAAGGTTTCAAGGATTTTTAAGGACAATATAAAAATTGAAGATTATGAAAACAATATATAAAGCAATCTGTGCAGGTCTTATCGTTTGCGGAACGTTGACTTCTTGCAACGACTTCATCGACGTGGAGCCTCAGGGTGTCATCAGTGAGGATCTTGCCATGAGCCAGCCCAACGAGATGGTGACAGCCGCCTACGCCAAGCTTGGCGACGATTGGTACACCTATCCTTTCAACATGTGGCCTTATGGCGACGTCAGCAGTGACGATGCCATGAAAGGTGGCTCAGGAACTACCGACACTAACTATCACCCCGTAGAAGTATGGTCCACGCTGACCGCTTCCACTCCTGACCACATGGACGAGATGTGGTATCACCTCTATTGCTCAATCAGCCGCTGCAACCGCGCATTGGTTTCGTTGGAGAATTACGGCGACGAAAAGTTGGGTGCAGAAACCAGGGCTATCCGCGAGGGAGAAGTTCGCTTCCTTCGTGCCCACTTCTATTTCAAACTCGTGCAACTCTGGAATCAAGTGCCATGGGTGGATGAGGAAGTGTATAAGAACCATACCGAGGAGCAGACTCCTAACAATGCGTTCACACATGCAGA
>CAMJLI010000024.1 GCA_946406585.1 uncultured Prevotellaceae bacterium
CTCTCAGGGTGGTAGAAGTCATCGCACTTGTATTGGAACACTGCTTCATCGGAAAGCACAGCAAAGCCATGAGCGAAACCTCGCGGTATGAACAACATGAGTTTGTTCTCGCCGGAAAGCTCCACAGCAACACTTTTTCCGTAGGTGGGCGAACCCTTTCTTATGTCAACCGCAACGTCGAGCACCTTTCCTTTGATGACTTTCACCAATTTGCTTTGTGAGAAAGGCCATTTCTGGAAATGCAGCCCTCTGACGACTCCATAGGAAGACTTGCTTTCATTGTCTTGAACAAATTCAACCTCCCTTACCAACTTGCAAAAATCGCGTTTCGAATAAGACTCAAAAAAATACCCTCTTTGATCCTCAAAGACACGTGGTTTGAGAACAACAACGTCCTCTATAGCTGTATTTATTATTTCCATAATTCCTAAAATAAAATGCAAAGGTACAAAAGAATTGGCGAAAAGCCACAATAAAGCAGAAAAAACGCAGGAGCGGCACCTATTTCTACCCTATCAGCCTCAGAATTTGTTTCTCGGTTGCATCGGGCAACAAGCGCTTGAAATGTTCATAAATACATGCAAAAGACTCATCTGGTGTCCTGTCGCATCGACAAGCCTCAGGCCCGAAAAGTCTTTCTGGAGTAGCAAGCAACGACCATCCCCATCCATATTCCTTGTTGTGCTTGTCTTTGGGATATACGAAATCCTCGGTCACGATGTAGCATCCCATCTGCAATTTGGAGACGTACGCATCGAAACGGCCACGCATCCCTGTTCCGGTAAAGCCACACTCAGCACGCAAATCACGTGTTATCATGCTGCCATTCATCTGCAATGTCTGCAAGATGGCCTCCTCTATCGAGCCTTCTGCGGGCAGACAAATCCTGCTGCGACGGTAATTATAGAAATCAGGCCACCATTTCTTGCTGACAAATCCAGCCTTTCGGTTGAAGAACTTGCCATACACACACCCGCCATCAGTGATAACGGAGCCTTTCCACTTCCACAACGGCCAATCCCATCCACCATCAGGAAGAACCGTATACCTGCAATCATCAGCTACCAAATCCTCAGCAGAGAACCCATAGATGCCACTATACAAGAGGGGCAAGAACCCAATCTCATTTACCAACGAGGCAAGTTGGGCTCCAGAATGAATATTCACATTTATCATGAACGCAACATCCAAATCACTTCATCAAGCCAAGACATCATCCTGGCATCTTACTCATTTCATGCTATCGTCCAAAAAGCACAGAGGCAACAAGTCTCGGGCAGAGTCCACCACAAACACGCCGTCAGTGCCATACAGCAGAATCTTTATAGGCTGTTTGTAACGGTCTTCCATCTCAAGGATCACCTGTCTGCAAGAGCCACATGGCGACACGGGATTTCTCACCAATCCCTGCTCGTTGCGTGCTGCTACGGCCAATTTTTTCATCGACAGCCGAGGGGTCTGCGCTTGAGCAGCAAAGATGGCTGTTCTTTCTGCACAAAGCCCCAATGGGAAGACGGCATTCTCTTGATTGGCTCCTACGACCACCGAACCATCTTCCAACAGCAAAGCTGCTCCCACGCAGAAATGAGAGTATTTGGCATTGGAATTGTCTGTGGCTTTGATGGCTGTCTCCACCAACATTCGGTCTTCTCCATCCAATTCATCCAGTGTCATGAACTGATAATTGATTTTGATTTCAATATCTTTCATAGTCTTTCAGGTTTTTCAAATTATTCACTTTTCACATATTCATAACAACCCAAGTCAGGCTCATCATCGCGCCTAACCCCAAGCCTGTCGCGCATGAGTTGTTCCAACTTCACCGCTTTGCCTATTGCCAGGGAAACCGAATCGAGTCTGAAATCGTAGTCTTGCTTGCCGGAATCCACTTTCTTGAAATGCTTCACGCCACACGACACGGTGTCCTTCGGGTCTTCCCAGATGACATCATGCACCCTTGTTGTATCATTCACAGAAGGTGTTCTGAGCAAACAATGGTCGAAATCGAAAACATAATTGGCTGTAGAGTCAGCCGTACTCATCACCACGTCATCGCCATATCCTGTGACCAGACAATTGATGCATGAGAAATTGTACAAAGGATAAACCTTGCCGTCATTTACATTTGCAAACCTTAGTGCTGCGCCCCTGTTGGCATCGAAAGGATAGAACTGAGCTATTGTGGTTTGCATCACCCTTGCGACACCCCCAAAGACCGCCATGCAGTCGTGCAGAGTGTTGGAAAGCTGGCAATTCACCACATCAACCACTGCATTGGTGCTTTTCAACCCATACCCCTGACAATTGTGTACTACAGAATTGTAGAGATTGAGCTTCAGTTTCGACACATCTGAAGAGTCGCAAACCAATGCATTGTAAGTACTGTGTATGTCGGCAAAGTTTATGACATTTTCATAAGAAGATTCATAAAAATGGATTCCCTGCCACTGTCCGCTGACACGGTCGTAGGGCAAGTAATCGAACATTCTGTCAATCCTGTCGCCTCTGAGTATCACATTACGTTCGGCGGTCCCATCGATGAGCAGTCGTCCATAAACATCTATTCCTGCTTTCTGTTGGAAATAGAGAGTGGTGCCGGCAGCTATTCGCAGCGTGGCACCTTCTTTCACTGTTATCCCACCACTAATGATGACAGGTCTTTCTGTAGCGATGACAGAATCCTTCTCGATTATCATGTCAGAATACTTTATGGCATCCCAAGTCCAAGCGTTTAGGTTCACCTTTTGTTCAACCCCACTCTCAAGACTGAAAATCAAATTGTCCTCGAGCAGTGTTGGTTCCACCTTGTTGTTCATCGGTGAAGTCAATTCCACAAAAACCCTTATGCTGTCCTTGTTTCTCACCTCCACATCATTGACAAGAAATCCTGAAGAGCTTCCCAAGAAGGCCCCATCGACATTTACTCTGAATCCTGTCTGGTTGCCTCTTTCAAGCCTTACGTTGGCACATCTGATGCCATCTCCCGACCTATTATACACCCAAAATGTCTTAGTAGCAGTAGGAACTTGTGAAAACACCGTGTCGAGCGAGACGGTGTCGGAAGAGAAGACAAGCTTGTTGTTTGGCGATGAGGTGAAAGAGTCATCGTCGGAACAAGAGAAAAGGGCGACAAGGCCAAACAGCCACGCCATGATGTGTATATACTTTCTCGACATGATAAAAGCCATTAGTATAATAACGCGAACATACATACTTTATTGTCTTTAAGCAAGCTGATATGAGCGAATATTCAAGCTTTCCCTACAAAAAAGGCTTATTGTTCCATCATGACCTATCTATTTTTGGGTCACCTCGTACCTTTGTTGAAAATTAGTTGGATAATTCAAAAAAAGCGACTACCTTTGCCCCAAATTTCGAGAAGACAACACTTCAGTCAATTATGGTAAAGATAACAAAAGAGGCTGCATTAGCCTACCACAAGAGCGGCAGGCCTGGAAAGATAGAAGTTTTACCTACCAAGCCCTACCGCACCCAAACCGACCTCAGCCTTGCCTATTCTCCAGGAGTGGCATACCCATGTCTTGAAATACAAGACAATGCCGACGAGGCATACAAATATACCGACAAGGGAAATCTGGTCGCCGTCATCAGCAACGGGACTGCGGTACTTGGCCTTGGCGACATCGGCGCACTCAGCGGGAAGCCCGTGATGGAAGGCAAAGGATTGCTATTCAAGATATATGGAGGCATAGATGTTTTTGACATCGAAGTAGCCGAGAAAGACCCCGAGAAATTCTGCGAGGCTGTAGAAAAGATAGCCCCCACTTTTGGCGGCATCAACCTTGAAGACATCAAGGCTCCGGAATGTTTCTACATAGAGGAGCGCCTGAAGCGGACACTCGACATCCCCGTGATGCACGACGACCAGCACGGCACCGCCATCATATCAGCAGCAGGTCTGAAGAACGCCCTTGAGGTGAACGGCAAGGACATCAGCAATGTGAAGATTGTAGTGAACGGAGCCGGTGCAGCTGCCATTTCATGCACCAAGCTATACATGGCGTTGGGCGCACAGAAGGAAAACATCCTCATGCTCGACTCCAAAGGCGTCATCACCGCCGACCGCGAAGGCCTGAACGAGCAGAAACGCTTCTTTGCAACCAGCCGCACTGACGTGCATACATTGGAAGAGGCGGTAAGAGGTGCCGACGTATTTGTAGGCTTGTCAAAAGGCAATGTGCTTACAAAAGACATGGTGCGCTCCATGGCCGAAGCTCCCATAGTATTTGCACTGGCCAACCCCATTCCTGAAATATCCTATGAGGATGCCATGGACTCACGCCCCGACGTACTGATGTCGACCGGCCGTTCGGATTATCCAAACCAAATCAACAACGTCATAGGCTTCCCATACATATTCCGTGGAGCCCTAGATGTGCACGCCACCGCCATCAACGAGGAAATGAAGATGGCTGCCGTCCACGCCATAGCCGACTTGGCAAAGCAGCCTGTTCCTGATGTGGTGAACGATGTCTACAAGGTGAACAACCTCACGTTTGGTCCTTCGTATTTCATTCCGAAGCCTGTGGACCCACGTCTCATCACCGAAGTATCCGCAGCAGTGGCAAAAGCAGCCATCGACAGTGGCGTGGCACGCCACACCATCACCGACTGGGAGGAGTACAAGAACGGGCTGAGGCAGATGCTAGGCCTGCAGACCAAGGTGACCCGCAAGCTTTACGACACGGCACGCGCCCACCCTCAGAAGGTGGTGTTCGCAGAAGGCATACACCCCACCATGCTGAAGGCTGCCGTTCAAGCCAAAGCCGAGGGCATCTGCCACCCCATCCTGCTTGGCAACGACGAGCGAATCATGAAATTGGCCGACCAGCTGGACCTTAGCCTGGAAGGCATAGAAATAATCAATTTGCGTCACGACCGTGAAGCAGAGCGCCGTGAACGCTATGCGCACATACTCACTGAGAAACGCCAGCGCGATGGCTATACTTTCGAAGAAGCCAACGACAAGATGTTCGAGCGCAACTATTTCGGCATGATGATGGTGGAGACCGGCGAAGCCGATGCATTCATCACCGGCCTGTACACCAAATACTCCAACACGTTGAAGGTGGTGAAGGAAATAATAGGCGTAAGGCCGGAATACGAGAATTTCGGCACGATGCACATCATAAACTCGCAGCGAGGCACCCTTTTTGTTGCCGACACGTTGATAAACAACGACCCGGACACCGACCAGATAGTCGACATTGCCAAGTTGGCCTCCACGGCTGTCAGATTCTTCAACGAACACCCCCGCATAGCTCTCATCAGCCACTCCAACTTCGGCAGCGACCAATCAGACGGCAGCCGCAAGGTGCGTGATGCTGTCACCAAGCTGCACCAGCAGATGCCCGACCTTCCCATTGACGGCGAAATGCAAATAAGCACCGCCCTCGACCGCGAACTGCGCGACACCCTGTACCCGTTCAACCGGCTGAAAGGCATGGATGTGAACACACTGATCTTCCCCAACCTGACCAGTGCGCGGTCGTCGTACAAGATGATACAGGCATTGGAGCCAAACATAGAGGTGATAGGCCCCATCCAAATGGGTCTCAACAAGCCCATCCATTTTGCCGACTACGGCAGCAGCGTCCGCGATGTGGTAAGCATCACGGCAGTGGCAGTCATTGATGCATACGTGGACAAGATAAAGAGGAGTTTCCAATAACAATCAATGTGTTGTCATGACTGTCAGTGAGAAATATGCATACATGCGTGCATACGCACGGGTGTCGGGAGGCAAATTAGGCATATTGTGGATTGTGAGTTTTGCCCTTCTCGTGGGTAGCTTCCACTATGCCTTTTGCGGTTTCCTGTGGATGGCCACCATGGTGTTCACCCCATTCTATGTTGCAATGCTCACCGACGCCTACAGCCAAGTGCTGCCCGAAAAGCGCATTTCGTATCGGCATGCCTATGCTCACTCGTTCCTCACCGTGTTCTACGCCTCGCTGATCATGGCCATAGGGCAATGGGCATATTTCCATTTTTTCGACCACGGTTCTCTCATAAGCAATTACACATCGTTTCTCACAGACAAGGAAAACATGAAGATGATGGAAGCACTGGGGTACACTAAAAGCATGATACGTGAAATAACCGACATGCTACATTCGCTACGTCCAATCGACATGGCGTTGCAAATGTTGTGGACCAACGTGATGGCAGGCTTTTTCATAAGCCTCACCTCTGCCTTGTATGTGAGCTTCCGACACCACTAATAATTTTTGAACAATAAAAGAAAAAGATATGGACATATCTGTTATAGTGCCTTTATACAATGAAGAAGAATCTCTTCCCGAGTTATATTCCTGGATAGAGCGAGTCATGAACGAACATGGATTCTCATTCGAGGTGATATTCATCAACGATGGCTCCACCGACCGTTCATGGTCGGTCATCGAATCGCTCACCAATGATTCCATGCATGTCAAGGGCATAAAATTCCGTCGCAATTATGGCAAGAGCCCCGCTCTATACTGCGGATTCAAGGAAGCCAAGGGCGACGTTGTGATCACGATGGATGCCGACCTTCAAGACTCTCCCGACGAGATACCCGAACTTTACCGCATGATAAAGGTTGACGGTTATGACCTTGTGTCGGGTTACAAGCAGAAGAGATACGACCCCTTGTCTAAAACCATCCCTACAAAGTTGTTCAATGCCACTGTTCGCAAGATAAGCGGCATCAAGAACCTTCACGACTTCAATTGCGGCCTTAAGGCATACCGCAGCGATGTGGTGAAAAACATAGAAGTGTATGGCGAGATGCACCGTTTCATACCATATCTTGCCAAGAATGCCGGTTTCGACAAGATAGGCGAGAAAGTGGTTCATCACCAAGCACGAAAATATGGCAAGTCAAAATTCGGCCTCAACCGTTTCGTGAACGGTTATCTCGACCTGATTACCTTGTGGTTCCTCAGCAGTTTTGGCCGCAAGCCCATGCATGTGTTTGGTTTCTTGGGAACCATTGTATTCTTCATCGGTTTGCTCTCCGCCATAGTGATTGGAGCGGACAAGGTAATTGCACTGAGTAGAGGAATCCCCCAACGTCTTGTTACCGACTCGCCCTATTTCTACATTTCCCTGACAATGATGATGATAGGCACCCAGCTGTTCTTGGCTGGTTTCTTAGGCGATTTGATAAGCCGTTCGTCAAGCACCCGCAACGACTACCAAATAGAAGAGACCATACGATGCGAGGAATGAGCATACTGGTCTTCTTGGCCCTATTGACAGCGGGATGTTCTTCCATAGACTGCCCTCTAAACAGCATCATATCGGTAAAATACATGGTGCACAGCGACACCGACACACTCCACGACACGCTTACTGTGAATGCCATACACATAGATGGCACCACCACCCTCATGCTGAACAAGGATGTCAACACTACAAATTTCAGCATACCGGCAAGTTATGGGAATGCATCCGACAGGATGCAACTAATGCTGACAGACAGAAACAGCATCACCAAAATCGACACATTGACACTCTACAAGACCGACACTCCCCATTTCGAGTCGGTTGACTGTTCGCCTGCATTCTTCCACACCATCACCAATGTGGAATGGACAAGAAATGCCATCGACACCATAATCATCTCCAAACCAAGTGTAACCTATGACACGAGGGACGAAAATATTCATATTTATTTCAAGTCTGGCCATTAGTCTGTTGAGTCCTTCTACGAGCCAAGCACAAGAGCCCACACCCTTTTCCGAGGATTACGACAGTGTGGCATTTGTGAATGGTTTCTCCGTGTCGGTGGACCTTGTGGGCATCATCCAGAGAGCGGTGAGCGACTACGGCCAGATAGAGGCATCATTGAGATTGAACCTGCTTGACCGATACTTTCCCATAATCGAGACAGGAGTAGGCTTGTCAAAGCATGAAGACGTGGTGACCCTGATATCCTACAAGTCGAACGCCCCCTTTTTCCGCATCGGCATGGACTATAACCTAATGAAGGACAAGCACGATGCCTACCGCATCTATGGCGGTGCTCGATATGCTTTCAGTTATTTCAGCTGCGACATCTCCCACCCTGGTTTGGAAGACCCTGTTTGGGGAGGTCATGCCGAATATGGTGCAGAAGGTGCAAAGTGCAACTATCATTGGGCAGAGCTGTCGGCCGGAGTGGACGCCAAGATATGGGGACCAATACATTTAGGATGGAGCGTGAGATACCGCAAGCGCTTGTTCTACAACAATGGAGGGGTGGACAACGTATGGTATGTTCCCGGCTACGGCATATCAGGAAGCAATCGATTAGGCGGAATGTTCAACATAACAATCGACATATAACCCCATGACAAAACGCAAGCAACTGGTTTGGCAGATTCCATTCCTCATCCTGCTCATTGTTGGCACCGTGCTGATTATCAGGCAACAGCACAATATGCCATACATAAAGAACCAAGGTGAGATATTCGGCACGATGTACCATGTGACCTACCAAAGCGACCAAGACCTGCACAAAGAGATAAAGGAAGCTCTCGATGCTGTGGATGGTTCGCTGTCACCATTCAACCCCCACTCCATCATCACCAAGGTGAACAACAACGAGGAAGTGACTGTAGACAAGATGTTCTCTGATGTGTTTCGCATCTCACAGCAAATATCCAAAGAGACAAGAGGAGCTTTCGACATCACGGTGGCGCCATTGGTCAATTTGTGGGGATTTGGTTTCAAAAAAGGTGAAAAGCCCGACAAGCATTCAGTAGACAGCCTTCTGCAACTTGTAGGCCACGACAAAGTGACCCTTGACGACAGGGGCCGTGTCCACAAGAGCGACCCCAGGGTGATGCTCGACTGCAGTGCTGTTGCCAAAGGATATGGATGTGATGTCGTTGCCAGTGTGCTTGCTCGCCATGACATACAAAACTACATGGTAGAGATAGGAGGCGAGATAGTGACCCGTGGTGTCAACGAGAGCCGTCTGCCATGGCGCATCGGTGTCAACCGCCCCACGGATGACCCGCTACAGACATCACAGGAGTTGCAAACCATTCTGAATGTCACAGACAAAGCCATGGCTACCAGCGGCAATTACCGCAACTTCTACTACAAGGACGGCAAGAAATATGCCCATACCATCGACCCCAAGAGCGGACATCCCGTGCAGCACAGCCTTCTGTCTGCCACCGTGCTTGCAAACAACTGCGCCACAGCCGACGCCTATGCAACATCATTCATGGTGATGGGCATGGAACGTGCAAAGGAAGTGCTTGCCAACCATTCAGAACTGATGGCATATTTCATCTACACAGACAACGACGGCCAATACGCCGTATGGTTCTCTCCATCGCTGAAAGGCAAGATTGTTGGCGACTGATGGAGAAAGAAAGCCTGATAATCTACGACATGCTCCTTCGCCTACCTCTGTTCCAGGGGATGAGCAAGACTGAATTGGCAGAGGTGGTGGGTCACACCAAATTCGAATTTGTGAGATTTCCCGAGACGTCAGCCATAGTGAAAGAAGGTTCTGCATGCAGCCACTTGTCCTTTCTCATCAAAGGCACGATGAGCAGCACCATGCATAGCGACAACCACACCTTTCGTGTGGAAGAACAATGGAACGCCCCCAGCATGTTGCAGATGGAAAGCCTCTTTGGCCTCACCCAACGCTACACCATGAATTTCACTGCATTGTCATGCTGCGACATTATGTCAATAAGCAAGGCAGAAGTCATAAGGCTGACAGAAACCTACGAAATATTCCGCATCAACTTGCTAAACATAATAAGCACACACACACAGCGCCTGAGCCACATGCCATGGCGCCCCACGCCTCATTCAATACATGAGAAGCTTGCAAGATACTTCTCCGACCATTGCCGCAGGCCAGCAGGCGCGAAGACAATACACATCAAGATGGATGACCTGTCAAAGGCCATAGGCGAAAGCAGGCTAAATGTGTCCCGCGAACTACATGCCATGGAACAAAAAGGGCTGATAGTTCTTGGCAGGGAGCGCATCCACATACCTGCTCTTGAAGAATTGCTAAAAACATGAAAGAAGCAACCTCTTGTGCAAAAAAAAACTAACAGGAGAGGATACATTTGCATGAAAACAAAAACTTTGTTGAAATGTTTTGCAAAATTGCAGGTTTTCATTATATTTGCATCTCGAAACTGCATAACGCAAATGCTACCAAATAGAATATGGAAACAAACAATATAGAATCCCCGAAGAGAAACAATCCATTTTTCGAACCATTCAACACTCCACACGACACCATACCCTTCGACCGCTTCACCCTTGAAGATTATGAGGAGGCATTTTTAGAAGGAATACGTCGTGACAAAGAGCAAATAGAGAAGACCATCAACAATCCCGAGAAGCCCACTTTCGACAATACCATCATCAACAAAGATGAGGACAGCTACTATTATGGACTGCTTGAGCGTGTGTCGACAGTGTTCTTCAACCTGCTGAGTGCAGAAGCCAACGACGACATGGAGGCACTCGCCCAGAAGATGGAGCCAATACTCACCCAGCATGCCAACGACATAATGCTCAACAAAGACCTGTTTGAGCGAATAAAGCATGTGCATCGCCATCACCGTCGCCTCACCCCGGAAGAGAAGAAGCTGCTTGAAAAGACATACGACAGTTTCACCCGAAGTGGTGCGTTGCTTGACGATGCTGGCAAGGAAAAGTTGCGCCAGATGAATGAAGAAGGCAGCCTTCTAGCTCTTCAGTTCTCCCAGAACCTGCGGAAGGACCGCAAGGCATTCACCATGCAGATAACCGATGAATCCGACCTCGACGGGCTGCCAGAACGTGTACGTGAAGCCGCTGCCCAGGAAGCAAAGGAACATGGCATGGAAGGATGGGTGTTCACACTCGACTCCCCAAGCATGATGCCATTCATGAAATATTCCACCCGTCGTGAACTGCGCCGCAAGCTTTACATGGCAAGCAACACGCTCTGCACAAAAGGTGAACTAAGCAACATAGACATTTGCAAGCGACTAGTCAACCTGAAACGTGAAGAGTCACAACTGCTCGGTTTCAAAAGCTATGCCGACTTCATATTGAAAAACCGCATGGCAAGCAACAAGCGCAACGTGTATCATTTGCTCGACCAGTTGATAGATGCCTACAAGCCTACAGCGATAAAAGAATTATCGGAAGTGGAAAAGTTGGCACGCAAGATAGAGGGGCGTTCGTTTGTCCTCGAGCCTTGGGACCTCAGCCACTATTCCTACAAGCTCCAGATGAAGAAGTACGACATCGATTCGGAAATGCTTCGTCCATACTTCGAGCTTACAAAAGTAATAGAAGGCGTCTTTGGACTTGCCAACCGCCTATATGGCATCACTTTCCGCGAGAACAAAGACATCCCCGTATATCATCCTGATGTAAAAGCCTACGAAGTGTTCGACCGTGACGGAAGCTATCTTGCCGTTTTCTATGCAGACTTCCACCCCCGCAAGGGCAAGCAAGGAGGAGCATGGATGACCAGTTTCCAAGGGCAGAGCATAAATCGCAAAGGCGAGAACATACGTCCCCACGTCAGTGTGGTGATGAACTTGACAAAACCTACGGAAAGCAAGCCCTCGCTTCTTAGCCTGGGAGAAGTAGAAACCTTCCTCCACGAATTCGGGCACTCCCTGCATGGAATGTTTGCCAACACCCGCTTCGAGAGCATGTCGGGCACCAACGTATGGTGGGATTTTGTGGAACTGCCATCCCAATTCATGGAAAACTATTCAGTGGAAAAGGAGTTCCTGCGCACTTTCGCCTACCATTACGAGACAGGCGAGCCTCTTCCCGAAGAGTTGATAGAGCGCATTGTCAAGAGCCGCAACTTCATGGTAGCCTACAGTTGCATGCGCCAAGTAAGCTTTGGTTTGCTCGACATGGCCTATTACACCCAGAAAGAAGAATTCAAAGGCGACCTGCTGTCATTCGAGAAGAAAGCTTGGTCGAAGGCACAAATTTTCAAACAATTGCCCGACACATGCATGACCACCCAGTTCTCACATATCATGGCAGGCGGATATTCTGCAGGGTACTATAGCTATAAATGGGCGGAAGTACTGGAAGCCGACGCCTTCAGCTTGTTCAAGAAAAACGGCATCTTTGACACGGCAACAGCCCAAAGTTTCCGCGACAACATACTCTCGCGTGGAGGCACGGAGCATCCAATGGTATTATACAAGAGATTCCGTGGCAGCGAACCAACCATCAACGCCCTATTGCGACGCAATGGCATCCGCTGCAAGAAAGAAAAGAAGAATTGACACCCCATTACAGCCCATCAAGAAATTATACACAAGATGAACACATCCGACAAACAGCACAAACTCGACCTCCGCTACCTGAAAATGGCACGCATATGGTCGGAAAACAGCTATTGTGTGCGCCGTAAAGTAGGAGCTTTAGTGGTGAAGGACAAGATGATAATCAGCGATGGCTACAACGGCACCCCAAGTGGTTTTGAAAACATTTGCGAAGACGACAACAACGTGACCAAGCCCTATGTCCTGCATGCGGAAGCCAACGCGATAACGAAACTTGCCCGAAGCAACAACAATAGTGAGGGCTCCACCCTATACGTGACAGCCTCACCCTGCCTGGAATGCTCAAAACTAATCATCCAGGCCGGCATCAAGCGCGTGGTATATGGTGAGGAATACCGCTTGTCGGACGGAATCGACCTCCTGCGTCGCGCCAACATCGAAGTGAAATACATCAATTGCGAGGAAAAATGAAAATCAACAAGACACTGAGATACATGCCCCTGTTACTGGCTGTCAGCATGGTGCTGGGCATCATCATAGGCACGTTTTATGCCAACCATTTTTCAGGCAACCGCCTGAACATCATCAATTCTGGCAGCAACCGTCTGAACGACCTTCTCCACATCATCGACGACCAATATGTGGACAGTGTTAACATGAACGACCTCGTGGAAGACGCAATTCCCCAAATCCTCAGCGAACTTGACCCTCACTCTGTATACATCAGTGCCAAAGACGTACAGGCCACAAACGACGAACTTCAAGGTTCGTTCTCTGGTGTGGGAATAGAATTTGTGATTCGGAAGGACACCATACATGTTCAAAACGTCATCCAAGGAGGCCCTGCAGAAAATGCCGGAATGATGGCTGGCGACAAGATAGTAAGCGTGGACAACACCCCGTTCGTGGGTGAAAAGGTGACCAACGAAGAAGCCATGCGCCGCTTGAAAGGTCCTCGTGGCACAAAGGTTGTGATAGGTGTGAAGCGTCGCGGGCAGAGCGGGGAGAAGAAATTCACCGTCACCCGTGACAACATCGCCACCCACAGCATCAGTTGCGCCTACATGCTCGACAAGAAGACGGGCTACATACGCATAAAGAATTTCGGCGAGAACACATACGGTGAAATGATAAACGCACTTGCAGAACTTACTCAAGAAAACTGCGAGAACTTGGTTATCGACTTGCGCGACAACCAAGGTGGATACATGGTTTCAGCCATCCAAATAGCTGATGAGTTTCTGCCCAAGAATCGCCGCATCGTTTACACTCAAGGTCGAAAGCAAGCCCGCCAAGACTACATGAGTTCGGGGCATGGCTCCTATCAGGACATCCCACTTGTAATCCTCATAAACGAAGGCTCCGCCTCGGCATCGGAGATTTTGGCGGGTGCCATCCAGGACAACGACCGGGGCACCGTCATCGGCCGTCGTTCATTTGGCAAGGGTCTGGTCCAGCAACAAATAGGTCTTCGCGACGGCAGCATGATACGCCTTACGATAGCCCGCTACTACTCCCCTTCCGGCCGCTGCATTCAAAAGCCCTACAGCACAGGCAACGACAAGGATTATGATGAAGACCTTTTGCAACGTTATGCCAGCGGTGAATATTTCTCAGAGGACAGCATCAAGCACACAGGGCCAGAATACCACACCCGCATAGGCAGGACGGTATATGGCGGTGGCGGCATCACCCCCGACATATTCATACCAGAAGACACGGCAGGCATTACAACCTATTACAAAGAAGCAGCCATGAGCGGATTGATACTCCAATTTTCTTTCGAATATACCGACGACAACCGCGAGACCTTGAAGCGCATGAGCACAGCCAATGAGCTGGCATCATACCTGAAACGTCAGAACATTCTGGAAAAATTTGCCACATACGCTGAAAAGAATGGCTTGCAGCGCCGCAACCTGATGTTGCAGAAGTCTCATACCCTATTTGAGAAATACATCTTCAGCCGCATCATCTACAACATGCTTGATGAAAGTGCATGGATGGAATATTTGAATGAAGACGACCCTGCCATCAAGGCCACACTCAACGTTTTCAACAAGGGAAAAGCATTTCCCGAGGCACCTGATGACAAAGAAAAAGCCAAAGGAAATCAATAGAACTTGATGTCGGAAATGACATAAGCACCCACATGCTGGTTTAGTTTGTTCGCCAGTTGGGTTCTCATCATCGACAATTCGGCCCTTAGTGCCGAATTGTCGATTTTCACCATTAGAGTTTGGTTGGAAATAAACACATTCGACGTATAATTCATCACCATCTGCCCTGCCACCTCCGGCCATGCGTCTATCAACCTCCTTTGAAGCAAAGGAGTCTCCAATCCCGATGCCCTCAGAAATTGCGACAACAGTCCATCTATTTTTTTCACTTCACGTCTGAACATTCCAAATGGTGTTTTTATGCCTCCTTTTCAATAATGTTGCCCTCGCTCACTTCGAAGATTTTGTAGTCCGACGAATAATGGTGCATTATCTTGTCGAGATGCTCCCTATTGGTGTCAGTTATGAAAATCTGTCCGAAATCATCACCCGCCACCATCTTCACAATCTGTTCCACCCTATGGGCATCAAGTTTGTCGAAGATGTCATCGAGCAACAATAGCGGCGTGGTGTGGCTGTTGGTATTCTTGAGGAAATCAAACTGCGCCAACTTCATGGCAATGGCAAATGTCTTGGTTTGGCCCTGACTTCCTTCCCTTTTCAGAGGAAATCCCCCCAACCTCAGGTCAAGGTCGTCACGATGAATGCCATGCAGGGAATATCCTACAGCCCTGTCCTTGAATCGGTCACGCTGTATGACTTCAAGCAAATCCCCCCTTTGCCCATGAGAGACATATTCCATTGACACATCTTCCGTCTTGCTGCAAATCCTTGAATAAATGTCATTAAATACAGGGATGAACTTCCTTACAAATTCCTCTCGCTTTCTAAAGATTTTCTCCCCCTCTTCAGCCATCTGCCTTTCCCATATATCAAGCAGCATCTCATCAGGCTCCTCCTCCATCTTCAAGAGGACATTTCGCTGCTGCAGGGCCTTGTTGTAATTAATGAGAGCAGCCATGTAGAGATGGTCGTACTGTGAGATAACGATATCCATCATTTTCCTTCTCTCCTCACTTCCGCCATCAATTATGGAGACATCAGATGGTGACACCATGATGAGAGGCAACAGGCCTATATGCTCGGCCAACCTTTTATACTCTTTCTTGTTGCGCTTGAAATGCTTTTTCTGCCCCCTTTTCATACCACAGTAGATTTGTTCCTTGTCACCATTTTCTGCCTGATACAGCCCCTCCATCATGAAGAAATCCTTGTCGTGTGAAATCACTTGTGAATCAAGAGCGTTCAGCGCGCTTTTACAGAAAGAAAGGAAATAGATGGCATCCAGAAAATTAGTCTTTCCCATTCCATTCTGCCCCAGGAAACAATTCATTTTCGGCGAAAGATTAACGTTAGCCGATACAATGTTCTTGAAGTTAAGTATGGAAATGTTTTCGAGTATCATATGCGAACAAGGGTGCAAATCCCACAAAAAGTGTTGCAAAGATACTCCATTTAGGGGTAAAAAAGAAAAAAGTCGACAATAAATTTCATGGTATGGGATAAAATGAGTAATTTTGCGTCGCAAAAAACTGGCCTATATATTTGTCGTGTCAAAAAGACAAAAACAGGCACTCTTGGAATCATCAATAAACATTAAAATAATGGCAAAGAAAAAAGACTCACAGGCAAATCAGGAATTGATTGAAACCCTCAACAAGTCAGAAGCCTTCTTGACAAAGTACAAGAAGCATTTTATCGTTGGCATCATCGCCATAGTAGCAATAATTGGTGCAATCATCGGCTGGAACAGTTATTCCAACTCCAGAAACGAAAAAGCCAGCACCGCCTTGGCTCACAGCCAGGAATTGTTCATGATGCAGGACTTTGCCAAAGCTCTCAATGGTGACAGCCTCGGCACTCCAGGTTTCAAGCAAATAGCAAGCGACTACAGCGGCACAAAAGCCGGCAATTTGGCCAATCTATATGCAGGCCTATGCCTTGCCAAGCAAGACAAATGGGAAGAAGCCGTGAAATACCTCGACAGCTTCAGTCCTCAGGATGACATGATGGTAAGTCCACTTGCAGTAGTTGCAATGGGTGATGCTTACGCAAATGTGAAGCAGATAGACAAGGCAATTGAAGCATTCAAGAAAGCTGCCAACATGGCTGACAAAGGCACCAAGTCTGGCACCAACAACACTGTATCCCCCATTGCCCTTCAAAAAGCAGCCATTCTTCTCATCGACCAGAAGAAGGACGCCGAGGCTCTTGAGATATTCAAGACCATCAAGAGCAAATATCTTGGTTCTGCCGCTCAGCAAGACGTAGACAAATATATAGAATATCTGACAAAGTAAAGATGGCAACAGCACTTCGCAACCTGTCAGAGGTAGACCTGAGCAAGGTGCCAGACGCAAGCAACATGTGCTTTGGCATTGTGGTGTCGGAATGGAACAAAGACGTGACCAATGCCCTTCTACAAGGAGCTGTCGGCACACTTGAGAAGCATGGTGCTTTACCAGAAAACATCCATGTCAAGACCGTGCCAGGCAGTTTCGAGCTGATTTATGGTGCTCATCAGATGACATTGAATGGCGGATATGACGCCATCATCATCTTGGGTAGCGTGATTCGTGGAGAGACACCTCATTTCGACTACATTTGCCAAGGAGTCACTGCCGGCATTGCCCAACTGAATGCAAAAAGTGAGATACCAGTGATTTATGGTCTTCTCACCACCGACACCTTGGAGCAAGCCCTTGACCGTTGTGGAGGCAAATATGGCAACAAAGGCGACGAATGTGCTGTAGTTGCCATTAAAATGGC
>CAMJLI010000025.1 GCA_946406585.1 uncultured Prevotellaceae bacterium
TTGTTATTATTTGGATGATAATCAATGACGATGTCTCGTTTGGTTTCACCATAACTAATCTTTTGGATGATTTGTCCTGGCTAAGCCATGATAATGGTGAGCGAATCATGCTTCTGGTTGTATTTGTTGACAAAGGAGGTGGTGAAGTCGCGACGGTTCTCCAGCACCTGTGCCATGTGTTTCACCAAAAGCATGCCCTTCTGATTATACGTTATTCATAACACTTGACAAAGATAATCATTTTGAATGAGATGGAGCATAATTTCAAAGAAATTCCGGTTAGTTATGAATTAATAGCCATAACCCACTTATTTGACGGCTGTCGGGAAAATGGCGGAGCAGCAGGGAAAGAGAAAAGGCGGAGACCCTGGATTTATCGGGGTTTCCGCCTTTCATAGCATAATTGGGGGCTGGTTATGATAGGGTGATGCCCAATGTTTAGTTCGATTGCTACCAGATTCATGGCCGGCAATCGTAGTGCTTGATGGCTATTTCTATCAATTTCCTATCTGCCATGAATGAATTGTAAGCCAATTTTGCAAGACTCAGGCTTCGAGTGAGCAACAATACTGCGATGCACTTTTTTATGGTAGGAAGAAAAGCACTGCTATTGGTTCTCATATAGTCCTTGATGATTTCCTCATCGCCAACACCATAAGCTTTAAGCAATGCCATACTGACGATACCTGTCCTGTCCTTGCCTGCCGTGCAATGAAACAGAGTGCATCTTCCATTTTCCGCATTAGTCTTTAGCATGGCGAGAACCTTTTCCAATTGTGAACGGCTGAACTCTTCAGTCACCAATTGTTGATACAAGGCTTTGAAATCCGGAATCATCTTCTTTAGTTGTTCCGGATTCTTTCGCAAATTGCGCATGATGGTCATGGGGTCCGAACCCGTTTCGTGAGTGATGCCTACGGCAGCATCCTTCAGCAAAGGGATTTGCAGAAATTCCACGCCATCCTCCATGGGGTCGGGAAATTCTGCTGACTCCACAGGTGTTCGAAGGTCGATAACACATTTTATGCCAAACTTTCGAAACAGTGAAGAGCACTCTTCTTTTGTGAGCATGCTTAGCTTCCCACTTCTCAAAAACAATCCCTTTGGGACACACCCACTGCCGTCGGCAAATGGAATACCTCCAATGTCACGAATATTCAGTTCCCCATATCTGCCCATAAGTAGATGTACTAATCCGTTAGCATTTCACAAACAGGAAAGCCATTCTATTTCTTGTTTTGCACAAGTTTCAGATTCGTGCATTTCAAGAGCGCAGTCTGTTCATCAATCTGTTGCCCGATCTTGTCATATACAATTGTGCAATTGTCGATGTAAATGTCATGTACGCAGTTCAAGTCCTTGATGCCAGTTGCCTTGATGCCTGTTTTGCATCCCCTGCACACCACGTTTTGAATGTGAATATCCTGAAAATCAGGTACTCTGCTGTTGCTGCCTTTGCCTGCATCTTGTTTCTTGCCACCTCCGGCAGGATTGTCAACGTAGTCGCATTGGAATATGATAGCCTCATCCTTGATATCACTCATGACGATGTCGGAAATGAAAAGGCTTTCTGTTTTTCCACCTCTGCCAATACCGCTCTTGAATCTCAATCCTGTGTCGGTGCCGCAAAAGCGGTTGTTCCTAACAACAATTCTCCTGATGCCGCTTGTAGTGTTGCTTCCAAGAACGAACCCTCCATGGGCGTGATAGACGGTGTTGTCTTGAACTACGATATCCTCGCATCCATTAGCCGGTGCACCTTGTTTTATGGGACTGCTTTTCATGCAGATGCCGTCATCCCCTGCATCAACCACACAATTGACAATCAACCCGATGTTTACATCGCTGAAGTCAATGGCGTCTCCATTCTGCGCATTCCACGGACAACGCACCGTTATGCCATCCACGATGACGTTTCTGCAATTGCATGGATGCACGTGAAATCTAGGAGCATTCTGAAAGGTGACACCTTCCACTCGCACATTCACACATTCAGTAAATCTTATCAAGTCGTTTCGCATATTCTCCTGTTCTTTAGGAGAGCCAGCGATGTCTGGGTAGCCATTTTTCATTTGCCAAGGATACCAAAGGGAACCATCATCAGTAACTTGTCCTCCCATATCTGTATATTGCTTCCATTCCACATCGCTTTGCTTGTTGCGCTTGACTGGTCGCCACTGGCCACCATTCCCATCAATGACACCTTGACCAGTGATGGCTATATTGGAACGCTTTGATGCTCTTATACATGGAAGCGCCCTGCTTGACGACCCTGATTCTGGAATATAAAGACTTTTGTCGGGAGAGAAATATATGATTGCGTTCTTTTGAACATTCAGTTCTATATTGTCTTTAAGGGAAATAGGTCCTGTGAGCCACACTCCATCCGGAACAACCAACCTGCCACCACCCAATTTGTTCAAATGGGAAATGGCTTTTGTGAAGGCATCGGTATTGAGAGTCACGCCATCGCCAACGCCGCCAAAGTCTGTTAGCTTGACTTCATTGTTCGGGACGGAGAAAGGAATGACTTTAGCCACTTTGGTTGGCAATTGAGCATAATACTTCTCATAATCATTTGCCCAAACACTAAATGCAAATACTGCAAGCAAGAATGATAGAATTGTTCTTTTCATTGTTTTAATCATTAGTTTTCAATCTATTTGTTTTGTCCTTTAGCCAAATAACGGCATGATAATCCAAGGCATCAAAAAGCTTCACGATAACTCATGAATTGCAGCCATCTGGGCCTTAAACACCTGCTGGCATTAAAAATTTCGTCAAAAGTACATATAAAATTCGAGAATCCTTGTTTTTGATGCTCAAAAAATCAAATTGAGAAGAGATTGACAGTGTATTTTTTGGAAAAGGAATAATATTTTGTATCTTTGTCGTGAAAATAGAAACAATAACCTGATAAACATATTAACAATGAAGAAACATTTGTTGGCCGTAATCGCTTTTTCATGCATGACAGCATCGATTAATGCGCAAGACAGAGTGGCACCTGCAATACCAAGAGATGCTGCATTGGAGGCAAAAATCGAGAAGACATTGTCAAAGATGACACTCGACGAGAAAATAGGTCAGATGCTGGAATTGAACCTCGATGTAATGGGCAAGATGACAGTTGAAAACCCCAAAGTGGACAGGGGGAAGGTACGTGAAGTCATGCAGCAATATGGTGCACCCAAGAAGGAAGTGGATGCTCTGCTGAAGATGACCGACCAAGAGATAATAGACAAGATAGGCAACTATCCCATCGACATCTACCAAGGAGAGACCAATCGGGTATGGAAACTCAATGAGACGATGCTCGACACCCTGATATCCAAGTGGAAGGTTGGCTCGATACTAAACGCCCCTGGCACACGTGCCGCTACAGTAGAACAATGGCAACAGTGGATTCAGCTGATTCAAAAGAAGTCGATGAAGTACATCGGCATCCCCGACATTTATGGACTCGACCACAATCATGGCGTAACCTATACTCAAGGCGGCACCTTGTTCCCACAGCCTATCAACTTAGGGGCGACCTTCAACACCGAACTGGCCCGTATTGGAGCAGAGATCACCGCTTACGAGAGTCGCTCAGGCAACTGCCCCTGGGTTTACAATCCCGTCGTTGACTTGGGGCGCGACCCACGCTGGGCAAGAATTTGGGAGAGTTTCGGAGAAGATGCCATCGTCAACAGCAAAATGGTGGTTGCCGAGATAAAAGGCTATCAAGGAGACGACCCCAACCACATAGACAAGTATCATGTAGGCACAAGCACCAAGCATTACTTTGCTTACGGCGCCCCATGGACAGGCAAGGACCGCACCCCCGCATATCTGCCAATACAAATTCTGCGCGAGAAATATTTCGAGCCTTTCAAGGCAGCAGCCCTTGCTGGCACGTTGACAATGATGGTTAATTCGGCATCAATCAATGGAGTGCCGGTACATGCCAGCTACGAGTATCTCACGAAATGGCTTAAAGAAGACTTGCAATGGGATGGAATGCTCGTGACAGACTGGGCAGACATCAACAACCTTTTTTCACGCGAGCATGTTGCAAAGGATAAAAAAGACGCCATACGCCTGGCCATAAATGCCGGAATAGACATGTCGATGGATCCCTATAGCGTTGAATTCTGCATATTGTTGAAGGAACTGGTGCAAGAGGGCAAGGTGTCAATGAGCCGTATCGACGATGCCGTACGCCGCATATTGCGCGTAAAATATCGCCTTGGATTGTTCGACCAACCCAATACAGGTGGCAAAGGCTATGAGAAATTTGGTTCAGAAGAGTTTGCCCTAAAGTCACTCCATGCAGCAGAGGAATCAGAAGTGCTGTTGAAAAACGAAGGCAGCATCCTGCCATTGGCCAAGGGCAAGAAGATACTGCTCACCGGTCCGAATGCCAATCAGATGCGCTGTCTGAACGGAGGATGGAGCTATACGTGGCAAGGTTCAAAAGCCGAAGATCTTACGGAGAAATACAACACCATATACGAAGCCTTGTGCAACAAATATGGCAAGGAGAACATCATCCTTGAGCAGGGCGTGACATATAATGAGAATGGAGCATACTACGATGAGAACGAACCACAAATAGAGAAAGCAGTCAAGGCGGCATCAGGAGCCGACATCATCATTGCCTGCATAGGAGAGAACTCATACACCGAAACACCTGGCAACCTCACCGACCTATGGCTGTCATCAAACCAGCGTGACCTCGTGAAGGAGTTGTCGAAGACAGGCAAGCCCATTATCCTTGTATTAAATGAGGGACGCCCCCGACTCATTGCAGACATAGAGCCACTTGCAAAAGCTGTGATAGACATTCTCTTACCAGGCAATTATGGTGCCGATGCACTGGCGAACTTGCTTTCTGGCGACACCAACTTCTCTGCAAAGATGCCTTATACATATCCTCGTGAAATCAACTCGCTCAACAACTACGATTACAAGGTAAGTGAGGAAGTGGGCACTATGGCCGGAGCATACAACTACGATGCCAAAGTGTCCCTGCAATGGCCTTTTGGCTATGGGCTGAGTTACACAACATACGAGTATTCCAACCTGAAAGTGGACAAAGCCACATTTACAGCCGACGACATTCTCACAGTGACTGTTGATGTAAAGAATACAGGCAACCGCATGGGCAAGGAAGCTGTTTTGCTATACACAAGCGACCTGATTGCGTCCATAGTGCCAGACAACCGTCGTCTGAGGGATTTCACAAAAATAGAGTTGCAGCCAGGAGAAACCAAATCCGTAACATTCCGTCTGCCAGCCAAGAATCTCGCATTTGTTGGTGCTGATGGCAAATGGACACTCGAAGAAGGAGACTTCGTTATAAAGATAGGCAACCAGACAGTAAACACCATGTGTTCCAAGACAAAGGTATGGGACACCCCCAACATTTAAGTATCGGTGTAATAGAATGTAAAAGGGTCGAACGGTAAATGTTCGGCCCTTTTGTTATGGCTAAGAGAAAAACTACTTATATATTTCATAGTTGAAGAAGTCGAACAATGCAGTGCCAGATTTGCCATAGCAGAAAAGACCGACACGTATTCCCTTCCAAAATCCAGAGCGCATTTCGAAAGCCTCCCCAACAGGTGAGAATCGTTTCCCATCAGTACTGTAGCTAAATTGATGCTTGTTGCTGACCATGTCAAGAGAGACACGCAGCCATACCTTGGATGGTACTTTTTCCATTATGACCTTTCGTTCTCCATCCTTTTCCAGACAAACACCCTCTCTGCACACACCTATTCCCCTAAAAGACCTGCCAATACAAAGCATTCCAGCAAAAGCATCCTTGCCAAGTTGTTTGCAGTCGAGCATGGTAGTGGCCTCGCTGACAAATCCCATGGTCTTCTGAGTAAGCATGTTGCGTGCATTCCTCAAATTGTCGGAGGCTTGAGCCTTTATGGCAAGCCACCCTCTCCTTTCGTTCAGACTCCAAAAGTCATTATCTGGGTTGTGACACCACTGCCATTGCAATCCCAACTCATCAGAAGAGAAATCGTCACTGGTACTTGGCAATGATGGTGCCGCATGGTTATCAAAAGGCTTTGTCCACACCATGACCGGCTCACCTATTCCATTGCCGTCTATGTCAACGCCAATCATTGGCCATCCGTCTTTCCACCTGGCAGGTTGGAGATGTACCACACGCCCCAAGACAGGTGTTTCCTGAAAATGGAAGAACCACCAATTGCCATCAGGAGTGTCCACCAAAGCACCTTGATGAGGTCCATTTACATTTGTAGAACCTTTTTCCAGGACCACCCTTTTCTCGTATGGCCCATACACATTCCTTGAACGGAGAACAGTCTGCCACCCCTGGCCTACCCCACCCTCAGGAATGATGAGATAATACCATCCGTCACGTTTCAACCATTTTGTGCCCTCTGCCACCGGACCAGTATATACCGTGACGCCATCGTCGAGCAATGTCTTTCCGTCAGCCGACATCCTATGCACAATAATTGGTCCAGCACCGTGTTGGCTCCTTCCGAGGTAGGCTTGTCCGTCATCATCGAAAAGGGGGCAAGGGTCTTCCCATTTCTTCACTTCCTTGACGCAATGCAGAGGTTCCCAAGGACCACAGGCATTAGGAGCTGTGGACATGAACAATCCCTCGTCTGGTGTGCAGAAATACACAAAGAACTTGTTGTCGTGCCAGCGAATGCTTGGCGCCCATGAGCCACCTGCATAATGACTGTTGGAATCCCAACCGGGAAGATTGAAACGAGAATAAATCTGACCAACCAATTTCCAGTTGACCATGTCTGTAGATTCGAGCACCTGCATACCCATGAAATGGAAGTCGCTTGCCACCATATAGTATTTGTCACCAACCCTGATCACGTCCGGGTCGGAATAGTCGGCGTTAAGCACCGGATTCTTATACGTTCCATTGCCTTGGTCACCCCATTCCAGTTTGGTCTGCGCAATAGAAACCACTGCAAAGAACAACAAGGAAGCAAGAAGGCATGACTTTGATGCCCATTTCATCATTCTCATCATTTCTGAAATTTTAGTTTTTATTCTATCATAGCACTTAGAATCTTACATTCACACCTGCCATGAACGTGGCTTTGGGCATGGGATAACCAAGATTGATTTCATATTCCTGTGCCAACAAGTTTTCACCCCTTACCCAGAGGTTTACCTGCCTGCAAAGTTCATAGCCTACAGAGGCATTGAGCAAGCAGAAATTCTCTTTCTTTTCATCTGCCCCCACAGCGGTATAGAGATTTGCCAAATATTGGACGCCAGCAACGGCACTCCAACGATTGTTTCGGTAATTCGCACCAATGAAGCCCTTGTATTCAGGAGCCCCCACGATTTTGTTTTCCATGTGCAGGAGAGAATGGTTGGAAGAAATGCTCCAATGGCTGTCGACATTCCATGCAGCCTCCAATTCCAATCCATAATTTTCTATTTCTCCGGTATTCACATTTTTCCTGTTTATGGTCTGTATCATGTTGTCTCCCTTTAGATAGAACAAGTTGGCACCATAAGTGAAGGCGCCTAATCGTTGTCTCCAAGAAAGTTCATAATTCCACAAACGTTCTGGTTCCAACTCCTCATTTGAAGGAGGATAAAGGTATAGTTCGCGCATGGTAGGATTGCGGAAGCCCTTGCTCGCCATTGCTTTTAGTTCACCTGTAGCCGTCGGTCTCACCACCACCCCCATCTGTGGGATCCATTCCGAACCAGTGATGCTATGATGGTCGAGACGGATGCCTGCATCAATGGTAAGCCAAGATGCAACATCCTGACGGAAATCCACATACCCAGCCACCTCGTTGCGATGCGACCTCCCACTCTGCTTGTTCGGCGTGTCAAGCTTTTCCCCTGTGGCTTTTGAAGTATAATAAGCATTGCCATAAATGTGTTGGAAATCCACACCCATAGTGAGGTGATTGCCAGAGAACAATTGCGTGGTCTGGTAAAGGGAAATGCCGGTGAGAGCGTCTTTAGACCTGAAGAATCTTTGGGTGGGAACTGCAGGGTCTGCTGTCCCGTCGTCTATTTTATGCCTTCCAAAATTCGAATATACGCTGACAGCTCCATTGGTACGGTTAAAATGATTTTCCAAAGCGGCCGACACCACACCCCTTGTTATCCATTGGTCGGCATCATAGAGAGGCGCAGACACCGCACCAGGGTAGGAAGAGTTGAAATGCGTGATGTTGGCATCCAGGTATGCATTCCAATGACTTGTGAAATCGCAACCAAGTTTCATGTAGCCACCATATTGTTCAAACCCCATGTGCCTGCGATGGTTGTCGGTGCGATTATACTGAGCTGCAATGGTGCTGCCAAACTTACCACTTCTAATCCTATTGGATGCTTCGGTCTGCACAGTTCCATAGCTGCCTGCTCCGAGATTGATTTCGGTCTTTACACCATCCTCATGCATTGATTTTGTGACGATGTTGAGCACTCCACCCATGGCGTTGCTGCCATAGAGCACCGAAGCAGGTCCCCTCAGCACTTCCACCCTTTCGGCCATGAGTGTCTGATAACTATCGGAGATGGGGTGTCCATACACACCATTATACTGAGGATGACCATCAATAAGCACGAGCAATTGTCCGGCACCGCCCGACACGCCACGCATCAATATTCCACCAGCAGCGCCAGTAGAGACGCCATAGCCCATCATTGCCCTACTTGTAATCATCAGTCCAGGAACCTGTTGCATCACAGTGGGGAGCACATTCACCTGATGCTGCTCGTTCAATTTTTCAGTACCTATTACATTAACAGTCATGGGAAGATGCCTTATGTCAACCGCATTTCTTGTTCCTGTAACAACAATCTCTTGCAAAGCAACAGAGTCGGTGACCACATCCCCTCCTCTGAGTGTGTTGATTTGTTCTCCATTGACTGGCATGGTCATAAGCATTCCTGAAAGAGATGCCACACCTATGAACAATTTTCTTGAAAAAACAATCATAATTAAATTAAAGTGTTATTTTAAACGCTAATATTCTTGTTAGTTTTCCTTCTTTCATAATAATCAGCAGTAGCAGTGAAAAACACATCTCCACTTGAATTTAATGCCGTCTCAACAGAATCCTGCACCACACCGATAACAAAACCGATAGCCACCGCCTGCATGGCGACATCATTGTCGATGCCGATGAAAGAACATGCCATGGGCACCAACAGCAAAGAACCTCCGGCTACGCCTGATGCTCCACATGCTCCAAATGTGGCAATAATGCCCAGCAGCAAAGCTGGCCAAAATCCAACCTCCACCCCCAGAGTATTTGCCACAGCCAGAGACATCACCGTGATGGTGACAGCAGCTCCATCCATGTTGATTGTGGCACCTAGTGGTATGCTTACAGAATAGAAGTCCTCATCAAGTCCCATTTTCTTGCATAGTTCCATGTTTATGGGTATGTTGGCTGCGGAAGACCTTGTGAAAAAAGCATTAAGGCCGCTCTCTTTTAGACATTTAAAGAGCAAAGGATAAGGGTTTTCCCTTAGCATCAGATACGAGATGAAAGGGTTGGATATGAATGTATTGACCAACATGCATCCTACAAGGAGCAAGAGCAGGTGACCATAAGAAACGAAAACATCAAGACCATTTTGAGAAACAGATGTAAAGACAAGTCCAAGGATGCCAAAAGGTGCAAACTGTATGATCCATTTCACAACTTGTGACACCATCTCGGCAAAGTCATGAATCATGCTTATTGTGCTGTTGCTTGCCACCCTTTTCAAAGCAAGTCCGAAAATTATGGTCCAGAAAAGTATTCCTATGTAATTGCCATTAGAAATGGACAAGACTGGATTCAGCACCATGTTTGTAAAGAAATTGGAGAAAACATCCTGCAAAGCCCCGGGTGCTTGTTCACTTGCTGCTTCAAAAAGTTCCAGTCTTATGGGGAACAAGAAACTTCCAACAACAGCCAGCAATGCGGCAATGAAAGTGCTAAGCAAATATCTCGACACCACGGTCCTGAAACGAGAACCGAGACCACCTCTTGCTTTGGCTACAGACGACATGACAAGCAACGCCACCAAAATGGGTGCTATTGCCTTCAAAGAACTTACGAAAACCTGACCGAGAATGGATATGCCAGACCATTGGGGTACGGCAAGTCCAAGAATGGATCCTATTACCAAACCTATGAAAATACGGAGCACTAGGCTCGTTTCAGTCCATTTGGTTGCTATTTTGGTTATTTTGTTCATCAAGGTGAAATTGAGTTGAAAGAGCCAGAATCGTCTATTTTATTTGCAAAAATAAGCAAAAATCAACGAACAAAACAGACTTTGACCATTAATTCATAGTTTTTTATTATCTTTGCCTGCTAGTTGCATTACGCTTTCACTTGAAATCGATAATGATGGATAAGAATGCCATGAAATGCAATATCGACAAAGTGACCAAAAGTCATAACACCTATAATAAATAAAGAAATGGAAACAAGCGCAAGACTTTACACATTGAATTACGATGAGTTGAAAACCTATCTATGGGCATCTCTATTCGTTGTCTGCAATATGGTTTTACCTCAAGTGTTTCATCTTATTCCCCAAGGCGGCATTATCTTTGCTCCCCTGTCGTTAGTCATTCTCGCAGGAGCATATAAGTTTGGCTGGAAGACAGGTGTTCTGGCAGCAGTGGCATCCCCAATAATCAACAACCTTGTCTTCGGCCTTCCTGCATGGGGAGTCCTTCAGGTAATGCTGCTGAAACTCGTGGTGCTTGCACTTGCTGCAGGCTTGACAGCACAGCACGCTCGTCGTGTCACCCTTCCATTGCTTGTAGGTGTTGTGCTGGCGAGTGAAATAGTGGGAGGCTTGGGCGAACTCATGCTTACAGGAAGCGTCACCGCCACCATTGCAGACTTCACCATTGGCTGGCCCGGATTGTTGCTGCAAGTGATAGGAACATATTTGATTGTAAAGCACACAAAATAAGCATCATCATGACACCACAAGAAACACGCAATGAGCGTTTGGCAAGCCGTCTCGTAAAGAACTTGGAGCGTCGGCATTTTGAAGCATATTACTGCAAGACAGCCAATGACATAATAGAAAAGCTAAAGTCAATAATGCCAGAAGGCAGCAGCGTGACATGGGGAGGCACGATGACAGTGCGCGACCTGGGCATCCCGCAGATTCTAAAAAGTGGCAACTATAATGTAATAGACCGTGACGAGGCCACCACGCCAGAAGAGAAAAACGCCGCCTATCTGAAAGCATTCGACGTGGATTATTACCTGTCGAGCGTGAATGCAATATCCGAGGATGGAGTGATAGTGAATATCGATGGCAACGGCAACAGAGTGGCAGCCATCACATGGGGTCCCCGCCATGTCATCTTTATTGTAGGTCTAAACAAGGTGGCCCAAGACGTTGGAGCAGCATTGCAACGGGCACGCAGTACGGCATCCCCCATCAATGCTGCGCGATTCGACATCAAGACGCCTTGTCAGGTGGATGGCGTCTGCCATAACTGCAACTCTCCGGAAAGCATTTGCAACTACATCCATTTCATACGCAATTCCCATCCCGTCGGCAGGCATATTGTAATTCTCACAGAAATGAATTTGGGATATTGATATAGAAACCACTTGTAATGATTGTTTGCATAGCAGAGAAGCCCAGCGTAGCCAAAGACATAGCCCGCATCATTGGAGCCACCCATTCCCACGATGGATACATGGAAGGCAATGGTTACCAAGTGACTTGGACATTCGGCCATTTATGCACCCTCAAGGAACCTGATGACTACACCCCCGCATGGAAGCCATGGTCTCTTGCAGCCTTGCCGATGATACCCCAACGGTTTGGCATCAAGCTCATAGAAGACACCGGTATCAAGAAGCAATTTGCCACCATAGAAAAGTTGATGCAGAAAGCCGACAGCATCATCAACTGCGGCGATGCCGGACAAGAAGGCGAACTGATACAACGATGGGTGATGCAGAAGGCACAAGCGAAATGCCCTGTTCGCCGCCTTTGGATATCATCGATGACCGACGAAGCCATTCGCGACGGTTTCACATCCCTGAAAGACCAATCATCTTACGACCCTTTATACAGAGCCGGGCTATGCAGAGCCATAGGCGACTGGATACTTGGCATGAATGCCACCCGTCTGTACACGTTGAAATATGGGCAAAACCGTCAGGTGTTGTCCATAGGAAGGGTTCAGACCCCCACCCTTGCACTTATTGTCAACCGTCAGAAAGAGATAGACAATTTCGTGCCGGAACCATACTGGGTGCTCTCCACCATATATCGTGAAACACTATTCACAGCCACCAAGGGCAAATTTACTTCAAAGGAAGAAGGAGAGCAGTCTTTTGCCTTGATAAAAGACAAGCCATTCACAGTCACCAGCATCCAAAAGAAAAAAGGCACGGAAGCCCCACCCCACCTTTACGACCTAACATCATTGCAAGTGGATTGCAACAAGAAATACAGCTTGAGTGCAGACACCACATTGAAAATCATCCAGACACTATACGAGCGCAAGCTAACCACTTATCCACGTGTAGACACCCAATATCTTAGTGATGACATATACCCCAAATGTCCCAACATACTGAGAGGACTGAAAGGCTACGAGCAATGGACCACCCCATTGGCAGGTCAAAAGCTGAAGAAGAGCAAGAAAGTGTTTGACACCAGCAAAGTGACCGACCACCACGCCATCATTCCCACGGGTGTGGCAGCCACAGGTCTGACAGACTTGGAAAGACATGTCTACGACTTGGTGACCCGACGCTTCATAAGCGTATTCTATCCCGACTGCCAATTCACCACCACAACAGTGATGGGCAAAGTGGAAGAAGTTGAGTTCAAGGCAACAGGCAAACAGATTCAGGAAGCAGGATGGCGCATGCTATATGCCAAGGATGTACAAACAAATCTGGACGACGACACAAAGAAAGATGACGAAGAGAAAACCCTCCCCGAATTTGTAAAAGGAGAAAGCGGCCCACACACGCCAACTCTTACAGAGAAATGGACGACACCTCCCAAATACTACACCGAAGCCACTTTGTTGCGTGCCATGGAAACAGCGGGCAAATTTGTGGAAGACGAAGAGTTGCGCGCCGCCCTAAAAGAGAACGGCATAGGCAGGCCTTCCTCGCGTGCCGGCATAATAGAGACATTGTTCAAACGCCGCTACATTCGTCGCGAGCGGAAGAATCTGATAGCAACGGTCACAGGCATAAGCCTTATAGACACCATACATGAAGAATTGTTGAAAAGTTGCGAACTGACAGGCATTTGGGAGAAGAAACTCCGCGACATAGAGCACCAGCGATATGATGCCGGCATGTTCATCAACGAACTGAAGCAACAAATCAACGATATCGTATTGAAAGTGCTTACCGACCATAGCAACCGCCAGATAACCATTCTCGATGAAGAAGAACTGAAGAAAAAAGAAACCAAGCCGAAAGCCAGGAAGAAAGCGGCGACACCAGCACCAACAAAGACGGCAGCAAAGCCAAGCAGCAAAGCCCCAGCCTCCCCTGACAACACACAAACGCCGACAGCAGGTGATGAACTTATAGGCAAGCCCTGCCCAATCTGCGGACAAGGAATCATCATAAAAGGAAACCAAGCCTATGGCTGCAGCCGGTGGAGGGAAGGTTGCACATACCGCAAATATTTCACATGAGAATCGAGGAAAAAGCAAGACATAATGTCATCAAACGCAAAAACTACGAAAAATCACAATAAAAACGGATGAGAGACGTTATAAGATAATCATGCACAACCGAATAAACGTTCTTGCCATCATGTTCGTAGTCCTGCTTCTCGCCTCGTGCGGTGCGGACAAGAACCTAAAACGAGGAGAAAAATACCTTGCTTTGGGCGAATACTATGATGCAGCCAATGAATTCAGATCAGCCTATACAAAGACTCCTGCCAAGGAGCGCGACAAGCGAGGAAAAATAGCAGGAAAGATGGCATATTGCTATGAGAAAATCAATTTCACCCAAAAAGCCATAGCAGCCTATCGAAATGTCATCCGCTACAAGCAGGACAGCACGGAAACCCATCTTGCATTTGCACGCCAGCTGATGAAAAACGCCAATTACAAAGAAGCTGCCGCCGAGTACCAATTGGTACTTGACTCCATGCCTGGCAACAAGATGGCGCTCGACGGATTGGAGTCGGCAGAAGAAGCCCCAAGAATGAAAGCCCAAGGCTCGAGATATATCGTGAAAAAGATGGATCAGTTCAACTCCCGTCGTGCCGACTACTCCCCCATGATTTTTGGCGAAGACCACAACCAGCTCTATTTCACATCCACCCGCAACGAAGCAGAGGGCGACGAGTTGAGCGGCATTACAGGAACGAAAAACGGCGACATCTTCTTTTCACAAAAAGATGACAAAGGCAAATGGAGCAAGCCCCAAAAAGTGGAAGGCGGAGTGAACACCGAGTATGATGAAGGAGCATGCTGTTTCAGTCCCGACGAGCGTGAGATGTACCTCACCCAGTGTTCCACCGACCCCTCTTATCCCCGCTATGCAAAAATAGTGAAGTCGAATCGTTCTGATGCATCATGGGGAAAGTCATCTGAAATGGAGCTGACCCGCGACACCCTTTCAAGCTACGCCCATCCTGCCGTCAGCCCCGATGGCGAATGGCTCTATTTCACATCCGACATGCCTGGTGGCGAGGGAGGTTTGGACATTTGGCGCGTACGCATCACAGGAGGCAGTCTGGGTGGTGTGGAAAACCTTGGTTCCACCATCAACACCCCTGGCGACGAGATGTTCCCCACCTTCCGTCCCAATGGAGACTTTTATTTTTCCTCAAACGGTCGTGGCGGCATGGGCGGTCTCGACATCTACATAGCCTCTGTCGATGACTTTGGCCAGTGGCAGTTGGAGCATCCAGGCTATCCCCTCAATTCCCAGGGCGACGATTTTGGCATGACATTCGAAGGCCCACACAATCGAGGCTTTTTCTGTTCGAATCGTGGCGATGGCCGTGGGTGGGACCACATATTCAGTTTTGAAAAGCCGGAAATCATCCAAACGGTAAAAGGCTGGGTATATGAGATGGACGGCTATGAACTTCCCGCCGCCCAAGTATACATGGTAGGCAATGACGGAACGAACGAGAAGCTGAGTGTGCGCAGTGATGGTTCGTTTGAGCAAGTGCTGACCCCAAATGTGGATTATGTCTTCCTTGCCACTTGCCGTGGATATCTCAACCACAAGGAAGAACTGCATATAGTTCCTACTCAGGAATCAGAAGAACATGTACTGCAATTTCCATTAGCTTCCATCACGGCTCCAGTGATGATAGACAACATCTTCTACGATTACGACAAGGCATTGTTGCGCCCGGAGTCAATAGAAGCCCTCGACGCCCTTGTAGTGTTGCTTAACGAGAACCCCAATGTCACCATAGAGCTGAGTGCCCATTGCGACTACCATGGCAGCCAAGCCTATAACATCGGCCTTGCCCAGCGGCGTGCGCAGTCGGTGGTGGACTATCTGATATCGCATGGCATAGCCAGCGACCGCCTCACCCCCAAAGGATATGGCAAGGAAAAGCCCAAGGTGGTGAGAAAGAAACTTGCCGCACAATACAACTGGCTTAAAGAAGGCGATGTACTGTCAGAAGATTTCATAAAGAATCTTGACAAAGAGAAGCAAGCCATCTGCGACCAGCTGAACCGTCGTACGGAATTCATCGTTCTCCGCACCACCTACGGCATGTTTGACGAGGAAGGCAAGCTCACCACACCACCCCCAGCCAAGCAGAAAAAAGACGACTCGTCCATAGATGACGGTTTTGACATCAGTTTTTAATCCATGTTGCTGCCAAAAGACTTTTCATCATACACACGTAGGCTGATGGGCGAAGAGTTGTTCTCACAATTCTCAGAAGGACTCGACAACCCCTCTCCCGTAAGTGTGAGGCTCAATCCATACAAGAGTGCAGGCGAGGTGTTGAATCCGGAAATGAAAGCCCGTCGCGTGGAATGGTGCCAACATGCATATTATCTGCAAAAACGCCCTCCATTCACAATGGACCCCCTACTCCATTATGGTGCTTATTATGTGCAAGACGCCTCTTCCATGTTCATAGACCAAGTGTTGCGCTGTCATGTCAAGCAACCTGTTCTTATGCTCGACCTATGTGCTGCTCCTGGTGGAAAGACCACAGCTGCCATGTCAGCACTCCCGGAAGGCAGCGTTCTCGTTGCCAACGAGCCAATGCCACTTCGGGCCCAGATATTATCAGAGAACGTGCAGAAATATGGTCATCCTGACATGGTGGTGACACAAAATTATCCGTCAGACTACCTGAAGACAGGCATGACATTCGACGTGATTCTTGCCGATGTGCCATGTTCTGGAGAAGGAATGTTCCGCAAGGACGAAGGAGCACTACGCGAATGGTCGGTGCAAAACGTGTCTGACAGCAGCCGGCTACAGCGAGAAATAATAGATGCAGCATGGTCCATGCTACGCCCCGGAGGGTTGTTCATATATTCTACATGCACATTCAACTCAAAAGAGAATGAAGAAAACGTGGCATGGCTCATGGAACATCATGATGCCATGCCCCTCGAAGTAGAGACTGACAGCCAATGGGGCATAACAGGGTCGCTTGTTGCAGATTTCAACGCCCCAGTATACCGTTTCATACCAGGCGTTACTGAAGGAGAAGGACTCTTCATGGCAGTGATGAGAAAATCAGGCGAGGCATCAAGCCAATCAGGAAAGAAGAAAAAGACCGACAAAAGGCAAAAACGCCAAGCCAAGCCATCCCTGCCACAACATCTTTCGTCATGGTTGAAAGAAGAAAGAGACTACACATTGAAAGCCATGGGCGACACCATCCATGCCATACCCATCCGATGGGAAGATTATCTTGAGAAGATGTCTTCCCTGAAAGTGATACATGCCGGAGTAAGATTAGCCCAAATAAAAGGGAAAGACCATGTGCCCCACCACTCACTTGCCCTCTCCCTTGCATTGCGCAGAGATGCTTTCCCTACTTGTGAGCTGAACTATACACAAGCCATATCATATTTGAGAAGAGAATCCCCCACACTGCCCCAAACCACGCCATCGGGGTATGTGCTAATGACTTACAAAGGCCATCCCTTGGGATTCGCAAAA
>CAMJLI010000026.1 GCA_946406585.1 uncultured Prevotellaceae bacterium
TTGTATTTCAAGTCGCGGTAGGCTCTGACTCCTTTATGAGTGGTGCTTGATGGCATATATTCCAGTTCCCATTCAGGGTGAGAGATGTCATTGGTGTCATTGGCGCCATTGGTGTAATATATGTCATCGTTGGGAATGGCATGTATGTCGGCATGCATTTTTGCACTTTTTGCCTGGGCATGTGACATCAACCCAAATGTCGCTACCAAGATTATGATTAGGAATATCTGTTTCATGAATGTTCTTTAAATGATTGAAATAGATGATAGAATGTATTGTTTCTTGCAAGTTTATCTTTCGGACAACATATGGCTTATGGGTGTTTTTATTTACTGCAAAATTAATGCTTTTCCTCTAATAATGCATGATTGTTTTTATGAAACTTGTAAAAAGTCTCGATAATAATTTTTCCAAAGATCTGGCAAATTAATAGTAGAATAATACGGCTTTATAAATAAAAGTATATATATTTGCACCTATCAATGACATCCCGGTATGCTATAATTATGCAATATGGACAAAACTAAAATAGCACTTCTCGTTTCGCTTGTTGCAGTATTGTCGTTCACGTGCATCAACCCTATTATCCCCACATGAGCAATACTTGCAGCACATTGGGACGCTGCCTCTATTAAGCAGGCCGTGATGTTCATAAAAAAACGACTAATGTGAAGATATGAAAGAGAGTTGTCAGACAAGACGCATGTATGGGCACGACTATGCTGTTCCAGGGACATACGAGGTGACTATGTTGGTTGCCGGCAGGTGTCCTGTTTTTGGTGAGATGGTGGGCACCACAAAGAGTGGGGGCGAAAAACCTTGCCTAAAGCCTTCTGTACTTGGTCAGACAGTCCTTGACAATGAAGTACCTAAGATTCACCATTATTATCCGATGGTGGATGTCTGGCAGGTATGCCTCATGCCTGACCATATTCACATGATTGTCCGCATCAACCAGCCATTACCCAAGGGGAAGCACCTCGGCAGCATCATTGGAGCCTTCAAGGGGGGTGTCAGCCGCGCATGGTGGCAATTAGGAGCCACCGTGTCTTCGTCGTTAGACGTAGACCAACACCCGCCTCTCTTTGAACCCAATTACAACGACCATATCCTGATGCGGGATGGACAATTGGCCAACTGGAAACGTTATCTCCGCGAAAACCCTTTCCGGTACATGATGCGGCGTGAATATCCCGATTTGTTCCAACGAGCATTGTGCATTACCATTGACGGCGTACGCTATAGTGCTTTTGGCAATATGCTTCTCTTGCGTCAGCCTGAGAAACTCCAGGTGTTCTTCCACCGTCGTACAGAAAGCGTGCCAACAGAAAATACTGATTTCTGGAAAACGGAAAGCCAACGCCTGATTTCTGCAGCCAATAGTGGGGATGTATTGGTTACTCCTGGTATCTCCAAATGTGAGAAGTGGATAAAAAACATGGCTTTGGAACAACGGCTGCGTTTGATTCACCTGCAAATCAACCCCATTGGCAGATACTGGAAGCCAGAGCGTAGCCGCTTTGAGGCTTGTGCAAATGGTTCCTTGCTTATACTTGCTCCGTGGCCCGAAGATTTGCCAGCATTCACCTGTGACTACGAACGCTTCCATTACCTCAACCATCTGGCAGAGAAAGTCTGCGCCATCGGCCATACGACAGAGGTGGCGGTGAAAGGCTTGCGACCTTCCCACTGAGACCAAGGCACAACGAGAAGCCACATGATTCCCACTTTTGAATGCATTGAGGTCATCTGGAAGCATAATGGGCTCATATCCTCATTGGATGCATTAGGAATGTCAATTGAGAGCAGACAATATAGGAAATCTCACGTTTATTTCCTTCGTTTTCCATGTATTCTACTTTAGTGTCAAAAAGTTTTGGTATATTTGCATTCGAAAGGGCTGCAACAAAGAACTCCACGAATCTGAAGAGTGGGTGGTTGTCTTTGACTTCTAGGCTAATGGATGCCCAAAAGTAGAAGAAAGCAAAATCTTAACAATATAATATTATGAAGAAAATCTATAAAGCTCATATCCTTTACACGAAGGAGCAAGACCATTTCGAGGTATTTGAGAATGGATATGTCGCCGTCGATGCCGATGGGCGGGTGATGGGGGTGTCGGCTGATTTGGCACCATTGGATTGTGAGGATGCAGAGGTCGTTGATTTTGGTGACTGCCTGCTGATACCGGCCATGAACGACATGCATGTGCATGCTCCCCAGGTGCGTAACCAGGGCGTGGCGATGGACATGGAACTTCTGCCGTGGTTGGAGAACTGCACCTTCCCGGAGGAAGCGAAGTATGCTGACATTCATTATGCTGAGACTATGTATCGCCGATTCCTGCATACACAATGGCTTTTTGGTACTATGCGCAGTTGTGTTTTCGGCACAGTCCATACGGAAAGTACTCGTCTGCTGATGAAACTGTATAAGGAAGCTGGCATGGGGGCACTGGTCGGTAAGGTGGCCATGAACCGCCATTGTCCTGACAAACTCAGCGAAGACGTGGAAGCTGCCGTCGAAGGTAATGAGAGGCTGATTGCGGAATTCAACCAGCCTGATTCCCTGGTGCGTCCCATCATCACACCGCGTTTCGTGCCGTCGTGCACGCCAGAGTTGTTGAAAGCTTGTGGTGAACTAGCAGGCAAGTACAACTTGCCAGTACAGTCGCACCTTTCCGAAAACACTTCGGAGATTGCCTGGGTGGCTGAGCTGGAACCAGAAAGCAAGAGCTATGGTGATGCATACAACCGCTATGGGCTCTTCGGACAGACACCCACTATCATGGCTCACTGTGTGTGGACTAATGGTCAAGAACTGGAACTGATGAAGAATAACAATGTCATGGTGGCTCACTGCCCCACATCGAACTATAACTTGGCGTCGGGCATGGCGCCTGTACGCACTTTCCTTGAAGATGGTCTGCGTGTTGGCCTGGGAAGCGACATCAGCGGAGGGCACGACCTGAACATGTTCCGTATGTTGGTTTATGCCATTCAGGTCAGCAAGATGCACTACCAATACAATCACAACAAGCATTTCCTTACCATGCCTGAAGCTTTTTGGATTGCCACCAAGTCGGCTGGTAGCTTCTTTGGCAAAGTTGGTAGCTTCGAACCTGGTTATGAGTTCGACGCATTGGTCATCGATGATAGTGTGCTCAACTTCGACAAATACACCTTGCTGGAACGTCTGGAACGCTACATATATCTCGGTGATGACCGCCAGATCGTGCATCGCTTCTGCCGAGGAAGAATTATTCCGGAGCCAACAATCATATGAAATGACAAAGAGCGCAAGACTGGTTTGCGCTCTTTGTCATTTCATATGGCTGTATGGATGATTATTTGAAAATCAGTTGTGCGAAGTTGTAGAGACCATATTTCCAAACCACGAAGTTGTGCTGTCCGTCAGGATAGTTGATGAGTGTGCAAGGAATGCCATTCTCATCGCAGAAGGCCTTGAGTTGTGTGCTGTGGCCCAGAAGTCCGTCAGCACCGCCGCATACCATCCAAAGGAGTTTGTTCTCTTTCTTCACCTTGTCTACATCGGGAATGAGTTGTGCAGCACGCCGTGTGTTTGGTGCTGATGAGAAACCTCCTACGTATGCAAATACGTCCATGTGTCCGAGTCCGAAGTTGAGTGACTGGCCTCCTCCCATTGACAGACCGGCTATGGCACGGTGGTTCTTGTCGGTATACACACTGTAGTTCTTCTCTATGTAAGGAATGAGGCTTCCGATGAGGTCTTTGTCGAACTCTCCGAATGCCCTGAACGACCCCATTCCTCCAGCACGTGAGTCATCCTTTTGCGCACGTCCGTTAGGCATGACGACAATCATGTCGGCTACCTTCCCGTCTGCATAGAGATTGTCCATGATGATGTTTGGCACGCCACCGTCTTTGTACCACTCGTTCTCGTCGCCACCGATGCCATGAAGCAAGTAAAGCACGCTGTACTTTTTCTTTTTATTGTACTTGGGTGGCAGATAGACATTTGCCTTACGGATTGTACCTACTGATTCTGACGGGTACTCAATGAGTTCCACTGTACCATGAGGTATTCCTGCACGCTCTTGGTCGAATCCCTGTGGGGCTTCCTTGTACTCGTCGAATTTTACATTGTGGTTCTGCTGAGCGCCAAACATTGGAATGTTTGGTTCTTGTGCATTGGCTGTCATCAAAGATAGGGAAAGCAATGCTGCTAAATAGACATTCTTCATTTGTTCAATTGGTTAATTTTGAAAACAACGTTTCTGATTAGATGAAGTTTTCTCTTTTTGGTTTAATTGATTAAAGCTGAAATTTCTATAATATCTATAGCATCTATTACATCTATAATATCTATAGCATCTATAATATCTATATCATCTATTTCATCTATACCATCCTCATTATGGAAAAAACAATCTCTATGTGTCAAATATCTGATGCCTATGTCTTGTTTGTCGTTTATTCGTGGCCCTGTCGCAACAATCGACTTCAAAAAAGTGCGAAATACTATTCTTGAGTCTGCAATCACCGTAAATTTGCATCAGAAATCGAAAACAAAAGCAAATAACAATAAAAAAATACGATTATGAAAAAGGTTAAGATTGCGGTGTTCGCACTGATTGGTTTGGTGACGAAGTCAATGGCATGCAAAGCTAATGACAATATGGTATTCGCAGAAAATCTGCCCACTGACGTTAAGGTTTTTGTCCAGCACAATTTCCCCCGTCTGTCTGTCGCCTATGCAGAGATGAGGACCACCCCTCAGGGTATGGTTTATGATGTGAGTCTCAATGATGGCACCGAAGTTGTATTCAGCCAGAATGGTGCATGGGGCATGATTGATTGCAAACTGGAGGCTGTGCCTGCCTCGCTGATGCCCGCTTCGATGTCCTCATTCGTTGAATCACAATTCGCTGGTTCCAAGGTGGTCGCACTCAACAGGTCCGGCAATGGTTATGTGGCAGCACTCTCTAATGGCATTTCGTTGAAGTTTGACAAGGAAGGAAAGATTGCCTGAATAAAGAATTTTCCAAGGACAAATAAGCGAATGTCTACTGAAGGCCAAAGCGTCTTGTCAAAACATGCCTTATAGCACAAAGGTTTCATCGGTCTCGCTTGCTACAATAACATACGCAGGCGAGACTATGAGGAAAATGAAAATACATTTATAATTCTGAGGTAATGAAAAATTTTCAATTAAAGCTTTTGCACCCGTCTGCATTATTGCATGGCGGGTGGAGGTCGTGCCTTCCATTGCTTCTTGCAAGTATGATAACATTGGGGGCTTCTTGCACTAACGATGACAACATCGATGAAGACAAACACGATGTGCAGATGCTGAAAGGCAAAATCTCATCGTATAATGAGTTTGGAGCAGCAATGTTGGATTTCACGGAAGAAGATATGGAGAAGGCTGGATTCAACCTCGGTGATGTGATAAGCATCACCATAGACGACAGGGAAATCGTCATGCCTTACTATGACGGTTACTACACCCGCAATGGAGAATACCTTTGCGTGGCATATCCCACATATCCCAGCATCTGCTTCACCGCCAACAACATCGGGCTGCCCAAAGATCTCTCAGGACTGGAGGGACATGACGTCATCGTAAAGATGAAGGAAAAGTACGGCAGCCTCGACGTGCAACTTGCACTGAGCATGAAGTATTCCAATAATCGTACGGAATATGACATCTCAGACAAAGAGTTTGCCAATGCACGTGCCGTGAATGCTGGGAATATTGCAAACGGCATTTTGTACCGAAGTTCTTCGCCGTTCTGCAATGACATCAACCGTGCCTCCTATGTGTCTGAGTATCTGGAGCAGGAAAAGGTAAAGACGGTGCTCAACCTCGCCGACACGGAGGAGAAAATGCTGACTTACGACATGCCTCCTTACAGCCGCAAACTTTGGGAGGAAGGCAATGAGATTCTGTGCCCGCTGAAGGCTGACCCCACGGCAGATGACTATAACAAACGACTGATAGAGGCTCTGAAGGAACTCCCATCACGGCCAGCACCATATGTCGTGAATTGCATGGAGGGAAAAGACCGTACAGGATATGTCTGCGCACTTCTTGAGGGATTATGTGGAGCAACGTATGACGAGATAGTGGCCGACTATCTGATTTCTTATGATAATTATTATCAAATTAACCCGGTTAAAGACCGTGAATTATGCAATACATTGTTGTCGTTGAGACTCAACATGTGCCTGATGTATTACGCCGGTGTCGACAGCGAAGCGCAACTGCCTAACGTTGACTACGAAAAAGCGTTTTCCAAATATCTGCTCTCTCACGGTATGAGCCAACAGCAGCTTGACGCATTGGTTCACGCTCTGACAGGTTCAAATCTGAATTAGGAACTTATCCTGGACTTCTGTAAATAAAGCGGACTCTTTCATAATACCGAAAGAAAACTCCCCATGATGGATTCATCTGTAAATGGGGAGTTGTCTTTCGGCTTTTTTTGTTCAACAAAATCTGTGACTGATTTTTGATTAATGGATTGCTTTTTCATGACCACTATTGTACCAACGACATGCAATATTGGTGTGGGTACACGTTTCGCGATGCGACCAACATTTAATTTATACAAGAAAACGGGGAGTTCATACAACGGACTCCCCGTTATTTGTATGGTCTGGATTAGCATGGTAAATTTGCATTGTCTAATCAAAGAAAGAGGAAATGAAAAGAAAGAAAAGGGTATGTATGTTGATTGCCTTGACGGTGGTTACTTCTGTTGTCGTGTTCGGCCTTCATTGGGGATGGAAATACTACGGCCTGCCTGAGTTGCCTGACCGCAGGAATTACAAAACGATGGAAAAACGAGCAGAGAAGGCACTCACCTTTGCCAAGCGTCATGATATGAGTGAGCATTTTGCACTGTTCGTCGACTATGCCATTCCGTCTGGAAAGCCACGTCTCTTCGTTTGGGATTTCAAGAAAAACCAGATTGTTGCTTCCACATATGTCATGCATGGACCTGGTGGAGGCAGTACCGACAGTAAGCCACAGTTCAGCAACAGGCCTGGCAGCAAATGCTCGTCGTTGGGGCGCTTTCTCGTAACGAAGGAACATGGGAAAAGAAACAAGAGGGGATTCCGCCTGAAAGGACTTGACATAGACAACCAAACGGCTTATTCACGTGGACTTATGATTCATGGCGCACGATGGGTTGACAGCTACTGTTGGAAAGAGTACATACCCTTGAATGAGTTAAGTTGCAAAGGTTGCGTCACTGTTTCGTCTCGCGGCATGTCTTACATTTGGCAGTTGGTCGAAGGTGAAAGTAAACCGATTCTCCTATGGAATTATACAAGTTAAGGGCTTTAATTGCAGATGAGGTGGATTTTTAATTAATTTTTTGGAATAAGGTCGATGATTGCAGAAAAAGACGTATCTTTGTAAATAAAACCCAGAAACAAACGTCGTATGGAGTGGTTTAGAATCAGAACGTCATCACTTCTGATGCGTGTGGCCGTCGATGAAATCGTCTATGTGAAGGCTGATGGGAATTATTGCGACCTTGTCCTCATTAATGGACGTAGTCGCAAAATGACCTTCCAGTTGCACCACTTTGAAGACAATTTCAAATTGCTGAAGTGTGCCGATATGTTCATACGTGTAGGCCGCAGTCTTATTGTCAATCGTCAGTATGTGCAGGTTGTCGACCTTATCGACCAGACCATCACATTTGGTGGAAAACATTTGACTCGTGAATTTAGAACAGACAATCCTCGCACCTATCGGCCTGACAGAAATGAAGAAGTATCAATAGGAAGGGACATCTACATGGTTAGGGTGTCGCGCGATGCCTTGAAGCAGCTTAAAGATCTACTTGAAAACATGAAAGGAGGAGAAACGTCATGAGTGAATTCTTCGATAATATGGATAAGAGTCTCAACGACCCCAACAGAGAGCCTGAGGTTCCTGAGTTCATCATTGAGAATGATGATGTGAAACTCTCTTTTGAAACCGACAGTTCTGTTAAGGTAGGTAGGTGGAAAAAATGGTTTCGTGGATTTTTGAAGGCTTTCGTCGTGTCATTGTTGCTTTTGGCAGCCTTATTTGCATACAAGACTTGGAATTATTACAATAACATCGGTGTTCCTGTTTCCACCACTCCCAGCGACAATATCAAAAAGTTGCAGATGGAGCCTGTAAAGGAAACTGCCGAAGTGGTTCTTTCCAGCGATAGCATTCTTGGCGTGGCACTTGATTTTTATGCTATTCATGGTCTTTGTGCCAACATTGAGTTCCAGGAGCCCGACACTGCAGACACTTCTGTTTTCTTATACTGCCGTTCTGCGGACCACCAGGCTGATGGGAATTATATCGGTTCGCTTGTTGTAGATGGCGAAGAGCGGCAAAGCGACCGCAGCCGCCTTGGTTATATGGGAATGGTAGGCAACCGGATGGTCATCGGCATTTCCCGTAGCGAAAAGGTGAAAGACTATTGCATGGAAAATGGTGGCTCTTTCTTCAGGCAGTTCATTCTTGTCAGCAACGGGGTGATTCCTAACCGCTTTTTCCTACATGGAAAAGTGGAACGCCGTGCCATTGGCCAGAAGGACAATACTCTTTATTTTATTGCTACCCGTAACAAGGAGACTCTTTGGGATTTTGCCGACGCTCTACGTGAATATGGCTTTATGGATGCCATATATATAACAGGCGGTTATGATTATGTCTACTACAGGACATCGGATGGTGAGCGCCACGACATTGGTAATATAGAGGACTATCCCCACAAGAAATGGAAAGGAATCATTCCTTGGCTTGTCTTCAGGAGAATTTAGGAACAACAAGGCCGGTTGGCCGTTTTCTCTGCTTCCTAAATGCTGATGTCCACTCGCAGCATGCCAACGCATTTGGTGGTGCCGTCGGTGGTGATGATATGCAATACAGGCTTGACAGTCAAGATGTTGGTGAGATGAAGACTGCAGATGAGTTCCGTGGCCCATTCGTCTACGTCCAGCACCCGTGTGTAGTCTGAGAACAAACCAAGCTCTGCACGCTTGAATGCGTATTTCCCGCCAAGGGCGCAGAAATTTTCGCATAAAATATCGTTTCCAAAAGCATGGCCATAGGCGGCAAGCAATGTGAGGTTTGGTGTAAGTGCATGCTCGGCGTAAGCCCATGCCGTAGGCTGAACTTCGGGCTTGGTGTGCATGCTGCCTCCTATGTAATAGTGACTGCCGCGATAGAGGTATTCCACTTGTCCCATGGCAAATACGCCATCTCTCTTGGGGCAGATGCGGAAGACGTTGTTGCGTCCCGTGAAATCATAGTTTCCCGTTCCGTTGTAAAGTGATGCCTGTAAGCGCAGGTTCTCATGACCATAGGCATAATGTATGGCCATGGCGGCTACAGGGAAAGTGGCAATGGGGAAGTTCCAGCTGATGGTGGGGAAAATGCCGCATGAGCTGTTGGTGAAAAGGGCAAGTCCGTCGCTGCAGAAGTAATCCTCATCGGTGCGGCGGATGCCGGCGAAGAGCGAATGATGGTCGTTGGGTTGCCAGGTGATGCCAGCCACGGTGAGGGCAAACGGGATTTTTAAGTTGGTGGTCTCGATGTTGGAGAAACCTTGCAAGTCAATGATTCCCAGCTCCTTTTTTGTAAACAGCGTGCTGATGGAAGCCGCCTGGAAGGAAAACTTCCTTGATAGGGGAATGTCGGCATGAAGTTGGAGCAGGTTGACTTGACGAACTTGCTTGAAGTCTGTCTGTATCTCGCCTGTATAGTCCACCCCAAATGATGGACGAAGGGAGGTGCTGTCATCTTCTTGTGCCATCAGATTCAGGCAACTGCCAAGCAGTGCAATGACCACAAATATTGTATTTTTCATAGTCAGTGCTTTTTGGGTCTGATGACGTTGCCCACCCGCTCCAATTCTATTGCAGAGGCAAGGTGCTTTTCTATCTCTTCTTTATCTACCCTATACAGTTTTGCCATGTTGGTCCTTTTGAAGCGGTTGAAGAACGGTGCTGTGGAGTAATACCAATTGAGTTTCAGTATGTCATATCGGCGAGGCAGTTCGTCATATATCTCGAAAGCCCTTGACCGTGCGCATACGGCGATGCCGGTGTCCCCTGATTTCAGTGAAGCCACACATACGAGATGCAGCTTGGCTTTTTGGCTGTCGTTAGCGACAGGAAGAGCACTCTTGTCAGAAATGGTGATGTGGCGTTTGTATCGGGTGTTGATGTCGTTCATCATCTTGCGGAAGACCACCCCGTGAGCTGAAGTATCCTGGATATGATTGTAATGGATGTAATAGTGAATCATCTCATGGGTGACCACATCCTCCAACTTTTCTTGGTCCATCTCGTACAACTTGCTGATGTTCAATGAAAAGTCATAATATGTCGGATTCCCATTCTTGTCTTTCTTTACTTTATATCTCAATTGGCCGAGATAGTTCTTGGCCTGGCCTATACTGATACGTGGTATGGGGAGTTTGCCATCGAAGCACAGGTCGTTGTATTTGGTGAAAATGTTTTGTATGTCAATGATGGTGATAGGCATGGCTGTCTTTCCTCAAAGCTTGGTCGTCAAATAATCTATAGAGTTTTTATCTATTTCCTCCCCATGCAGTCCACAGCCGAGGATGGTGTCGTCTGTAAATATACGATTTGTTTTCATCTGCAAAGGTAATACATTTTCTGCATATTTTTTCCTTTTTGCTTCATATTTAATAATCGCCAATGGCAACTTGTCCTAAGTGCACATCACTTGGATGTTTTGCCATTTGAAGAAAAATGAGTAATTTTGCATCATAAAAGCATGAAGCTAACCATTTAACCAATACATTATCATGGAAGTTATACAGAGTTTCACCATCGACCACACCCACCTGAAGCCTGGCATCTATGTTTCGCGCGTGGACAGGGGCTTCACCACTTTTGACTTGCGCATCACTGAACCAAACCATGAGCCTGCCGTTGCTCCTGCTGCCATGCACAGCTTGGAACATCTGATGGCTACTTGGTTCCGTAATTCCGAGGTAAAGGACGACGTGGTATATGTGGGTCCCATGGGATGCCTCACTGGCATGTATATCATCATGACGGGAACATACACAGTGGAGTACATGAGGCAACTAACCATCAAATGCTTGAAGTGGATTCTCACACAGACGGAAGTGCCCGCCACACAACCTGAGTCTTGCGGCAACTACTTGCTCCATGACCTGCCAATGTGTAAATGGGAGAGTGCCCGATATTTGGACCGATTGGAAAACGATTTCCACAGCGAATATACCAAACTTCAAATCACCCTCGATGACGGGATGGTTTTTGCAGATGCATAAATGTTTTTTAGATTTCTGACAAAATGGCAAAGACTGACAAAACTTAGTGGTTGCGTAAATTTTACACGTCATAATGGCACCCCCCCTGTTTTTTTAAGTGGGTGAAATTGGCAAAATATCATTTGGTACGGCATTTGTTGCGTAAAAAGTACTCAATGTGTTTTACTTTTAAATGTTACAATTATGCATTACACAATAAGTGATTTGTTGCTCGGTGCAAGTGCCATGTCGAAAAGTGTCTTTGGTAAAAAAGACGAATATGAAATCAAATTCAATCACGAGGATGACGGTCTCTGGTATGTGGATTTTCCAAACTGGCCGTTTGACCATCACAATCTTATGATGGTGGCAGGTGCCGACAGTATGTGTGAATTCTTGTCGGATGATGGCTTGACTACCGAGGTGCTTGTGCGCCCGTCGAGCAAGAGGCTCCATTTGGAAGGCTACGCAGAACTGATTCAGAAAAAACTCTTCACTGACTGATGGGTCCACTTATGAGGTGCACAATCTCGAGGGTTTCAACAGCGACATTTGGCTTTGCCCTGTAACCCTGTTTGTACTGGGGCAATATCCCAAGTACATGTACGTGAAGAAAGTTTCCAGGAGGGACCAATCGGCACAGGCATAGTCCGTCATGAACAAAGCCAAGAGAGTGGATGTTTTTGAAGCTTCCACTTTCCTTTTTTTTGCGCAATATGCATAATGGCATGCTTATGTATGGGTGCATTTCTGTTCTTGCCTACAAAGGGGGTGTTGACATGTTCCCAAGATTACTTTTGTATCCCCCATACCCCAACTGGGCCAAGCAGGCCGGAGGGGAGAAGAGGGGCGTCCTTGGTGAAGAACTTGAAGCAGCCTACAGTCTTGCGTCCTTGTGATGGACGTGGCTCTCCGTTTTGCAGCCATGTTGGGATGGCTGCCATATAGCGGCCGGCTTCAGCCTTTCCCGGGGAATAGTCGTAAACCAATGGCTCGGACCATTCTATGTCGTCGGGTTCCTGCTCGTCACCAATCATGCGATTGGGCCATAGGTTGGTGACATCAATCTCTATTCTGTTGTTGCCAGGATGCAGTGCCGACGTAATGTCGAGCAAAAAGGGAGCTTTCCACATTACGGGGAATGAAACATCATTGATGCGCACAGTGGCCATGTTCTTCACCTCGCCTAAATGGAGCACGAGACGGTTTTGCTTCAGCTGCCGACTGCTCAGTGTGAAATGGTTGCAGTAGGTTGCCGTTCCCGAAAAGTACTTTACGGCAGGTGTTGGTGATTGTGCCCAATCGAATAGCTTTTGATGCTCCATCTTTGTTGCATCAGCGAAGGCGATGTCCCAATTGTCGTCAAGTGCCACCATGCATTCTCCCTTATGGTGGTCAACAAGCAGTGTAGCCAAGGAGTCGTTTGGCATTTGTTCCAGGGGATTTGCCGTAATGATGAGAAACCGTGAGCCATTTGACTCGATGGTCAGCGAGTCGCTGTTGAAATCCTGCATGTCGAGATTGTAAGGATTCCACATTTCGATGCTTTTTTTCCCAGCATATTGTGCGATGGGAATTGTGGCTGTGGCAACAGAATCGGTGGGATTGCACACGAATATGATGTCGGTGTCGCCATCTGTGCGGTGGTATGTCTTGAAACGGCCGATGTCTCCCCACTGCTGTTTGCTGGGCAAGCCGCGTTGAAGCAAAGACTGGCAGCGGGCCATGTAGTCGAAGAAAGCCTTTGCTCCCCCAGCTTTCCACCACGTCTGGTTGGGGACGAAGTGTGTGCCCCAAATGCCGAACGACATGCCCGGCTCCACTTGCATCCACGGGTTGCAGGCTCCGGCGTGGAGCATCATGCGGTTGACTCCCGTGCAGAAGGCGCGGTCGCAGATGGGCTTGAGAGAATGGGGATCGTCCTGCCATGCATGCAACGGCCAGCAGGTGAATGCCTCCGCCAAGAGCAGCGGCTTCTGCAGGTTGCGCATCACCTGCTCGTGCCGCCCCATGTCCTTCCATCCCCAGTTGGGACGCACCCAGAACTCTGTGGCGACGAGGGCGTTGGGAGCCGAGCGCAGAATCTTGTAGATGTCGAGCACTTGGAACGGTTTTTGTCCGCCCGTTCCATACGGCTCCACCAATAGTTGCATGCCTGATGCACTCTTTTCGGCCAGTTCGGCCATGTATCCATAGTAGTTCTCGGCAAAGAGCGATGTTAGCACATCGACCAGGTCTTTTCGGAACGCCGCACTCTCTTCCTTGCTCCCTATCACCGCCCTGCCCACGATGTAGGGCAGCCACGGTTGGATGTCGTACCCCTTGCGCCGTAGGAACTCACCGGGAAGCACCGTGCTCCAGTCCTGTCCTCCTGCCTCATAGCTGTCTATCTCAAGGCGGCAGAATGTCTTCCCCGCATGCCTCCCCGCCAGGTCAATCAACATCTTTGGATAGCCGTTCCAGAAATGTCTGACGGCATCGCGGCTCAGCTTGTCGCACTCTAGTCCCTGCCCTGAATTTGGTGACTGTGCCTCGTTTGTCTTGCCATTGGTGGTATGACCGAAGCGCATCATCATCCATTTCCCTTCCTTCAAACGCTTTGCATTCGACTTGGGCAATGTTTTCATCATATTCTTCGTAATGACCAGCGTATCAGCCCATCGGCCGTCAGTCATTGCAGGCAGACAGATGGCTAAGTCTAGGATGTCGGTTTTGCTGACCACAGAGTCATCGGGCATGACCAATACGCAGATGTCCTGATAATAATTGTATTTGGGGTCAATCTCCGCACGGGGCAGGCGGATGGTCTTGGTATTTGGGGTAAATGCCACGGATTCCATAACCACTTTCTGCATCGAGTACTCGGGTGTGACATTGACGTAAGCGCTCGAAGACCAACCCGGGCAGTTGTGTGTGCCGAACGACAAGCCCAGTCGCTCGCACTCGTCCATTGTCCACCGCATCATTTCCTTCCATTTCTCGCTTCCAATGGCGCAGGAGGGGTCGCCCACGCGGCTCTGCATGTCACCGCCAATCTGGAAATTCTGCACCCCGGCGAGTCCGGCTGCCTTGAATGCCTCCAGGTCGTGGGTGATGGCTTCGCGGCTCACCAGTCCGTCCATCCATTGCCAGATGATCCAGGCGCGATGTTTTTCTTTTGGATGCAAGAAGTCCTCACGTAGCGACTGTTGCGCCATCAGGCACTGGCAGAATGCCATGAAAGCCAGTGCCAAGAATGTCAGCTTGCGGTTCATTGTCTTATTTGTATTCAAACCAGTCTATATCCACATACCCATTGATTCCCTCTTGGTGGCATTGGGCAAAGAGCCCAAGCATGACTCCGGTGAAACCACCGATGGTCTCAGTGCTGAGGAAACGGTACTCCATCTTGGCTAACAGGGTGAAATTGATGCCATCGGATGATGCCATCATGTAATAGAAGTCCTTGTCGGAAGTTATGCGAAGGTACGCAAGGTCGCCAGTCAGAGGAATTTCTTTTTCAACGTGATTGGTTTGTCCAAGCCTGACATTCGATTTGATGAAAACCTTTCCGTCTTTTCTCTCGGCCAGCACATCATAGTGATTCAAGGGTGCTGCATAGGCAGTGATGCCGGCTTGCATACCCTCACAGAGGTGAGAGAGGTCTAACAAGGCTGTTGCTGAAAAGTTCAGTTCTGTCTGTCGGCGGGCAACAAATGTCGGTGATGCTGTCTCGCTGAGGTTTGTGGTGCTTGGATAAAGCCTGAGCCATCCTTTGTGGCTCGTCATGGAATATTTGGTGTAGTCCGGGTTGCACAGGCTCATCCATCCCATGGGCAAGCCTATAGAGTGATAGCTGTCTTTGGGGGCATTGCGCTTGAAATAGTTGAATTCTTCTTTGATTGGTTCTTTAGCCATTGGCACTAACGGAAGTGTCTGGCATTCCATATCTGTCTGCAATGTGCCGTCTTCATTTACAATAGGCCAACCGCCTTTCTCCCATTTTACGGGTGCAAGCATTGTCTCTCGACCCATCACATGCTGCAGGTAGCCACTGGTCCTGTATCCAAGGCAGATCATCCACCACGAAGAGTCTGGTGCCTGTACCAGGTCGGCATGGCCAAGTCCTTGTATAGGGCTGTTCTGCATCTTCATGTTGAAATGCGAGAGGATGGGGTTGGATGGGTTGGGCTCATATGGTCCTAAAAGGCTCTTGCTGCGGAGGATGTTCACATGGTGCCCGTGCTCTGTGCCTCCCTCAGCCAACAACAGATAGTAGTAGCCATCTTTCTTGTAGATATGTGGTCCTTCAGGATAGCGTCCGCCAAGGCCTGTTCCCAGGTGGTGAATCTCACCAAGCTGGCGTCCCGTTTCCACATCAATCTCACAGATTTTGATGTCGCCTTCTTTCCACAAGAAATAGCATTTTCCTTCGTCGAAGAAGAGTGTGGGGTCACAACTGCCTATGGCAAAGTCTATCACGATGGGTTCCGACCACTCGCCGGCGGGATTGTCTGTCCAAACATAAAAATGACGCCGTGAGGGAAAGACCGTGGTCACCATATAGAACCTTCCGTTGTTATAGCGGATTGTGGGTGCGTAGATGCCATTATTCCCATCTGTTCCTTTCAAATCTACTTGTGAAGGTCGGGTGAGGCAATTGCCTATTTGTTCCCAATTCACCAAGTCTTTGCTATGGAATACAGGAACACCAGGAAAATACTGGAAAGTGCTGTTGACGAGGTAGAAGTCATGGCCTGCCCTGCAAACGCTTGGGTCTGCATGAAATCCAGGAAGTACAGGGTTCTTGTATCCTTGCGCCATACTCTTTGTCATTTGCATGGCCATTGCCATGGAAAGGGCAAAAATCCAAAAGTTTGATTTGAAAAACGTCATCTTTCCGTCATGTTAT
>CAMJLI010000027.1 GCA_946406585.1 uncultured Prevotellaceae bacterium
TTTTGTTCTGCTCTCGATTTTTCGTAACTTTGCCGCATTAAACCAGAAAAGCACTAGACATGAAAATTATTGACGCCCATAGCCACTTGTGGCTCAGGCAAGACACTACATGGAATGGAATGCGCATAAAACCAATGCCTAATGGACGTTCCATGTTCTTGGGAGAGGAAAGACAAATGCTTCCACCATTCATGATTGATGGAAGCAACACAGCCGAAGTGTTCATCTCAAACATGAACTATGCACAGGTGTCGGCTGCCGTGGTAGTACAGGAATTCATCGACGGGCAACAGAACGATTACCTCGATGTGGTGCAGCGACAATACCACGACAGGTTCTTCGTATGTGGCATGGCCGACTATCTTACTCCTGGCTTCTATGCGGAGGCAGAAAATCTGATTGATAGTGGATTCAAGGGGATTGCCATTCCCGCGCACCGCATCATCACCGACAAAAAACGGGTTCTGCTCAATTGCGATGAAATGATGAGGATGTTCCGTCTAATGGAAGAAAAAGGGGTTATCTTGTCCATCACCCTGGCTGATGGAGACTTGCAGGTTGGGGAATTGAAAGAGGTAATTCAAGAATGCCCTAACTTGAAAATCGCTATCGGACACTTCGGAATGCCTACGGTGGATGGATGGAAAGAACAAATCAGGCTCGCTCAGAATGATAATGTAATGATTGAGTCGGGAGGCATCACATGGCTCTATAATGACGAATTCTATCCTTTCCCATCAGCAATAAGGGCAATCAAGGAAGCCATCGACTTGGTGGGGGTGGAGAAGCTAATGTGGGGAAGCGACTATCCCCGAACAATCACCGCCATAACTTATAGGATGTCGTATGACTTCATCATCAAGTCAAAAGAACTCACAGAAGAACAGAAATGCCTGTTCTTGGCAGAGAACTCACGGCAATTCTATGGATTCGGCAATCTAATAGATTTGCCATATATCAAAAACATGTCAGAGTGAATACCAACTACAAAAAAAATAATAATCTACTAAAAACAACAATTTATGAAAACAACTTATCCCAAAATCGGCATTCGCCCTACAATCGACGGCAGACAAGGTGGAGTACGCGAGAGTCTAGAAGAGAAAACCATGAATCTGGCAAAGGCTGTGGCAGAACTAATTACAGCCAACTTGAGAAATGGTGATGGCTCTCCCGTGGAATGTGTCATCAGCGACGAGACTATCGGTAGAGTGGCTGAGAGCGCACGCTGTGCAGAAAAATTCGAGAGAGAAGGGGTGGGGGCTACAATCACCGTTACTTCATGCTGGTGCTATGGCTCCGAAACAATGGACATGAACCCTTATTATCCAAAGGCTGTTTGGGGATTCAATGGCACTGAAAGGCCTGGTGCTGTATACCTCGCTGCCGTGCTCGCCGCTCATGCGCAGAAAGGATTGCCGGCTTTTGGCATTTATGGACATGATGTGCAGGATGTCGATGACAATACGATACCACAGGACGTGGCAGAGAAAATACTGAGATTCGCAAAAGCTGCTCAAGCAGTGGCAACCATGCGAGGAAAGAGTTACCTCTCGATGGGAAATACTTGCATGGGCATAGCTGGCTCTATAGTGAATGCTGACTTCTTGCAGAATTATCTCGGAATGAGAACTGAATATGTTTCGCTTGTGGAAATTCTCAGAAGAGTGGACTTTGGCATCTACGACAAGGATGAGTTTGAGAAGGCCATGAAATGGGTGGAAAAATATTGCAAGCCACAGGAAGGACATGACTATAACGAAGACAGACATTTGTTCCCGGGGACTCCCATGACAACCTTCAATGGCAAGGGAAAAGGAAAAAACAGGGAAGAGAAAGATGCTGACTGGGAGTTCACTGTGAAAACCATGATGATAATCCGTGACTTGATGCACGGAAATCCCCGACTGAAGGAATTGGGATACAAGGAGGAGGCTCTTGGACACAATGCCATCTTCGGAGGCGTGCAGGGGCAAAGGCAATGGACCGACTACAAGCCTAATTTCGACTTCCCGGAATCGATGATGTGCACTTCCTTCGACTGGAATGGTACGCGTGAAGCTGACGTTCTCGCTACCGAAAACGACTTCCTCAATGGATTGTCGATGCTTTTCGGACACTTGCTTACCAACAAGGGCGTCATGTTCTCCGACATACGCACTTACTGGAGTCCGGAAGCTGTGGAAAGGGTGGCTGGGAAAAGACCTGAAGGGGCGGCTGCTGGCGGATTCATTCACTTGATAAACTCTGGGGCTACCACACTCGATGCCACCGGAGCAATGACAGATGAGAAGGGCCAACCTACCATGAAGCCACATTGGGAGGTGACTGAAGCAGACATGGAGGCTTGCCTGAAGGCAACCAACTGGATGCCTGCCGACAGGGATTATTTCAGAGGTGGCGGTTTCTCGTCGCATTTCCTCTCAAAGGGTGGCATGCCTATGACCATGATGAGGGTAAACATGGTGCAGGGATTGGGACCCGTGCTTCAACTTGCTGAAGGATGGACTGTTGAACTTGACCAGAAGACCAACGACATTCTCGACAAGCGGACTGACCCCACATGGCCCACCACTTGGTTCGCACCAAGACTCGACCCCAAAAAGGATGCTTTCAAAGATGTGTATTCGGTGATGAACAACTGGGGTGCCAACCACGGCGCCATCGCACATGGGCATATCGGTGCCGACATCATCACTCTTTGCAGCATTCTGAGAATCCCCGTGTGCATGCACAATGTGGATGACAAGGACATCTTCAGGCCTGCTGCATGGAATGCATTCGGCATGGACAAGGAGGGGGCTGACTACAGGGCTTGCGCCAATTTCGGGCCTCTGTATAAATAAATGTGTAAAGGGGTATGCTTAAGATTATGCAGGCTTCTTGATTGTTCCCATGATTTGAGCTGTCAAATAAAACTTTCTTAAATATTTAATTCCAAAACTTAAAGCATTGTCATGCAAAAACCTAAGTTAATTGAAAAAAAGTATCTTTTCACGTTCATCCTCGTCACATCGCTGTTCGCCTTGTGGGGATTTGCCAATGACATCACCAACCCGATGGTGGCCGCATTCCAGACATTGATGGAGTTGTCGGCTGCCAAGGCTTCAATGGTGCAGTTCGCTTTCTATGGTGGGTATGCCACCATGGCTGTGCCCGCAGCTCTTTTCATAAGAAGGTACAATTATAAAAAAGGTGTCATGCTCGGATTGGCTCTTTATGCTGTCGGGGCGTTCCTTTTCATTCCTGCTGCATCGATGCAGAGCTTTGCATTCTTCTGCATATCCCTTTACATCCTGACTTTCGGATTGGCTTTCCTCGAAACAACAGCCAACCCTTTCATTCTCTCGCTCGGACACAAGGCTACATCCACACAGAGACTTAACCTTGCACAGGCGTTCAACCCCATGGGGTCGCTTTGTGGCATGAGCGTGGCTTCGTTCATAGTATTGCCACAACTTATTTCCGACAAGCGCGATGCTGCCGGAAACATATTGTTCGGGGCTTTGTCGGAAGCGGAGAAGGCGGATATCAGAATTCACGACTTGGCTGTCATACGCAACCCCTATGTGGCTATAGGAGTTGTGGTGCTTCTGATGTTCTTCGTCTTCGCCATCTCCAAGATGCCAAAGACAGAAAGTGAAGAAAAGAAGGCCGAGGGGCTGACTCATACTGCTAAAGAGACTTTGTCCAACTTGTGGCATAATACTGTCTATCGTGAAGGTGTGCTTGCACAGATGTTCTATGTGGCTGCCCAAATCATGACATGGACATTCATAATCCAGTATGCCGACAACCTGGGCATCAACAAGGCCACTGCTCAGAAATACAACATTGTGGCCATGGTGATGTTCCTTTGCAGCCGTTTTATTGCCACTTTCTTGATGAGGTTCGTCAATACACGCTTGTTGCTGTCATACTTTGGGGTAGGCGCTGCTCTTTGTGCCGTGGGGGCGATAACCATCGTCGGAATGCCAGGACTTTATTGCCTCGTCGGCATCAGCTTCTTCATGTCGCTCATGTTCCCAACCATCTATGGCATTGCCCTTGAGGATGTGGATAGCAGGGATACCTCGCTCGGGGCTGCCTTCTTGGTCATGGCTATCGTGGGGGGTGCCATAATGCCTCCGCTGCAAGGAATGATTATCGACCAACAGGTCATCTTCAACCATCCTGCTGTAAACTGCTCGTTCATCCTGCCTTTCTTGTGCTTCGTCATAATCATAATCTACGGATTGCGTTCGTACAGGTTTGGACAGATCAAAGGAGGGAGCAGATGAACTCGGGATACAAGATGAAGCAGTATGCACAACCCGTGAAAAGGTATGTGCAGACAATGGACCTCAAGGATGACCCGGAACTGATAGCTCGATACAAGGAGGCTCACAGTAGAGGGAAGTCGTGGCCGGAAATACTTCAAGGCATACGCGAAGTGGGCATTCTTGAGATGGACATTCACCTTCTGGGAACGAGGCTTGTGATGATTGTCGAGACTCCTCTCGACTTTGATTGGGACAAGGCGATGGCAAGGCTTGCCACTCTTCCACGACAGGCTGAATGGGAGGCCTTCGTCGCACAATTCCAAAACTGTGACCCTGATGCCACAAGCGACGGAAAATGGATGATGATGGAACGCATTTTCCATCTTTATGATGAAAATGATACAAAAGATTAAGTGGTTTGCAGACATTTTTGGCTCTTTTTGCCCATAATGTTTTGAAAATTGAAAAAATTGGTGTTATTTTGCAACTAATATCAAGGGGATGTCCCAGAAGATGTCTTGCTTTTGGTTACTTTAGAATAACAACTTAACATTAAAAATACTATATCGATATGAAAAAAATCTTTTTTGCTATCGCAGCATTCTTGATGACTATTCCATCGTTTGCACAATTGAATAGTGGTGGTTTCACTCTCGATGAGGAAAACTTGTATTGGGGTATACGTCTTGGTATCAATTTTGCCGGAATTGGTGGCGACATCAAGTCTGACGAAGGACGTACAGGTATGACACTCGGTGGTGTCGTTGGTCTGAGGGTGTCTGATTCTACTCCGCTCTTCCTTGAATCGGGTCTTTATTATACCGAGCGTGGTGGCAACAAGTTGAAGGGACTCAATGCCATCGAACCTAACATTGCTGACAAGAGCGGTGATGGTCACCTCAACTATTTTGAAATTCCTCTTTTGATAAAATATGGTATTTCCACCGACAGCGAGATTTCATTCTTGCCTTTCATCGGCCCATATCTCTCCATGGGCATCTCGGGAGACTACAATTACCTAAAGCATCCTGAAATGGGCTTCAAAATGGGTTGTGGCGTTGAATGGAACTACCTGTATCTTGAGGCAGCTTACCAGTTCGGTGTTACCAATATAGCTGATTTCCACAATGCTACGTCGCACGGACATGCCTTGGCAATCAATTTCGGTATCAATTTCTAATAAATTCAACCATATCGTCAAGCCCCGACTTTCTTTTGAAGGTCGGGGCTTGACAGCTAAATCACATTTGTCTGGATGACAAAGGAATTGCAAATCAGGGTACAGCCACATCAAGCAGCATCCATTGAGGCCCTGGCAGATTTCGTGGCAAGGGAAATGGCTGTCGACAGACGCACCATAACCCATCTGCGTGTGTTGAAAAGAAGCATCGATGCAAGGCAACGCAACATCGTTGTCAATCTCACGCTGAGGGTTTACATCAACGAAGAACCGGCAGATGATGTGTTCGTCCGCACTGAATATCCTGACGTCTCAGATGCAGGCAAGGCCATCGTGGTAGGTGAAGGACCGGGGGGCTTGTTTGCTGCCTTGCGCCTAATAGAGAATGGGGTGAAGCCTGTCGTATTGGAGCGTGGAAAAAATGTGACAGAAAGAAAGCGTGACCTCGCCAACATATCCAAGACTCAAAAAGTGAACGAGGAAAGCAACTACTGCTTTGGAGAGGGTGGGGCAGGTGCATACTCTGACGGAAAACTATACACTCGCTCGAAGAAAAGGGGGAATGTGGAGAAAATATTGAATGTCTTCTGCCAGCATGGGGCTTCTGCCGACATACTCGCCGATGCTCATCCACATATTGGAACCGACAAGTTGCCAGGGGTGATTGCTGCCATGCGCAACACCATTTTGAGATGTGGAGGGGAGGTGCATCATCAGACCCGCATGGACCGGCTGATAATCCGCGGGGACAAGGTGGTGGGAGTGGAAGCCTCTGACTTGAAAACCGGTGACACCCTCGCATTTGAAGGTCCTGTCATTCTTGCTACAGGGCATTCTGCAAGGGATGTTTATCGATACCTTGACAATGCCAAAGTGGAAATAGAGGCAAAAGGCATAGCCGTGGGGGTGAGACTTGAACATCCTGCTTTGCTGATTGACCAGATACAATACCACAACCGCGAGGGAAGGGGCAAATACCTGCCTGCTGCAGAATACAGCATGGTCACCCAGGTTGAGGGGCGTGGGGTCTATTCTTTCTGCATGTGCCCGGGGGGATTTGTCATTCCGGCTGCTACAGGGCCACAACAAATAGTCGTCAATGGAATGAGTCCAAGCAACAGGGGCACCAGGTGGTCGAATAGCGGTATGGTGGTGGAGGTGCGTACCGAAGATGTGGAGGGTGAAGGCCCTTTGAGGATGATGGCTTTCCAGGAGAGGATGGAAAAGGAGTGCTGGATTCAAGGAAAGAAATGCCAAACGGCTCCCGCGCAGAGAATGGCTGACTTCGTGCAACAAAAGGACAGCCACGACTTGCCTCGTTCTTCTTATTCACCAGGCCTGGTGACAAGTGCATTGCATGAATGGATGCCGCAGCAGATTGCCATGAGACTAAAAGATGGATTCAAGGTCTTCGGACAGCATCACAGAGGTTTCCTGACTAATGAAGCAGTGATGATAGGAGTGGAGACCAGAACATCGGCGCCAGTGAGAATATTGCGTGACAAGGACTCTTTGCAACATGTCCGGCTGAATGGGCTTTTCCCTTGTGGCGAAGGAGCAGGGTATGCTGGGGGAATCGTGTCCGCAGGAGTGGATGGTGAAAGATGTGCCGATGCTTGCGCTCAATACATGGGCGTGGCTATTCCAAATGGAGAACCTTGAATGTCCATTTCGTCATCTTCTTGTATAATGGCGTGAATAGTGCTGCCACCAAGATTGTCACGATTAAATAAATCGGAGTGAGAAGACGGAGGTCGACGCCTTTGTCCATTGCATGGTATGCATATGGCCTGAACACGGGATGCCATACGAATATGCCTGCCGAGATGACACCCAAATAACTTGCTCCACTACTTACGTAATGACATGCACGACCTAAAAACGTCGGTGCTTGCTCTCCTTCTTGGTTTGAACGTGGCGAGGACTTTTTCTGAACCAGTAAAATGCAAGCCAAAATGAAGAAGAACGGGCTGATGACCCATAAGTAGGGGCTGATGGAAGAATATAGCCACAATGCACCCAACAACCCTATGCTGGCAATGCGGTGGCGGAATATCATGTTCATGATGCCATTTTCATGACCTCCACGCGCATACCATACTCCAAAAAGAAATACCATGAGCCATCCTATGCTGTTGTGCCTTGAGTAGAATAGTAACCCGGGGTGGCGTATTTCCAAATAGAATACCAAAACTATGGAAAGCATGCCTGCCGCATATAACCAGTATTCACCGCGTTTGTAATAAAATATAAGGTAGAGCAGGTAGAGCTGGAATGTGAGTCCGAAATACCAATACACGCCTGGTGCTATGTTTTCGGGGTCTACCAGGTTCATGATGAAAGTGTAATGATAGAAAGCCAAAATATTGAACATATGGCCTCTAAAGAATATGGTCAATGGGATGACCAAGAGGAGAAACAACTTCAGATAATTGCGTATGATATAAGTAAGAGGTGAAAGGGATTGCCCTTTCACCTCGTATTTCATAACCAAGCCATAACCACTCAAGAACATGAATATGCAAACTCCATACCACCCCCAAAACGAGAAAATGTAATCAAAAACATCCCATGCACCTGTTGGCGTTTGACTAAACAAGTTCTCTACTTTTGCATTGCTGAATGAAAATTCACATTCATAAACCCTGCTCTTTATATGTAGAAGATTATGAAGGCAGATGCAGATGATGCATATCCCACGCAGTATTAGTGACTGTTCTCGAGTAAGGGTCATAAGGAGTAGTGTTTCTTACAGGTCGCTGTAGCTGCCTGTGAATGTGGTTGTCCTCATGTCGCCTGTTTCATAGCCGCGCTTGAGCCATCTCATGCGTTGGGCTGAGGTGCCGTGGGTGAACGATTCTGGCTGGGAGTAGCCTTGTGCCTGCTCTTGCAGGTAATTGTCGCCGATGTGCTGGGCGCAATTGATGGCTTCACGCATGTCGCTCTCGTCTAAAGAGCCAAAGGCTTCATCCTCATAATGAGCCCAAACACCAGAGTAATAGTCGGCAAGCAATTCCAAACGTACACTGATCTGGTTCGACTGTGTGGAGTTCAACCGCTGCATCTGTGCATGGGCCTTGCCAAGGATGCCTAACAGATTCTCCACGTGGTGGCCTACCTCGTGGGCTATGACGTATGCACGGGCAAAGTCGCCGCCTGACTTCAGCTGTCCCTCCATCTGCTTGAAAAATGCAAGGTCGAGATAAAGCTTCTGGTCAGCAGAACAATAGAATGGACCAACGGCAGAGGTGGCTCCACCGCAATTCGTCTGCACACTGTTCTTGAAAATGACAAGAGTGGGAGGGGTGTACTCCGCGTTGAACTGTTGACGGAACACAGCAGACCAAACGTCCTCGGTGCTCGCTAAAATTTGCTTGCAGAATTTTACCTGCTCTTCTTCCTCGGGGGAGAATGTCTGAGGACCCGCCTCCTCTTCGGTTGTGCCTGTCATGCTGCCAAGACCTCCCGTAGACTGGATGACATCCAGAGGATTGCCTCCCATCAACAGGGTGATGAGGCCTATGATGAGCATGCTGCCAATGCCGATGCCGGCCTTGGTGCCGCCACTCATGCCACGACGATCTTCAAAATTCTCGCTTTCTCTTCTTCCTTCAAGATTCATAATGATAGATTTAGTTAATGTTTCTGATTAAGTGGTGCAAGCCGAGCGGAACACAAAAACAAAACACTTGGCTGTTGCTTCCTTTTCCGAGTGACCCCTAACTTTGCGTCAGCAAATATAATAACTTTTTTCTATTTATAACTTTTTTCTGGCGTTTTTTTCGATATTACTGCAATTCTATCTTTCATACATGACGTTTTAAGATGTTTTTTTGCTTTTCCACTCGCAATTCTGACATCAGGATTTGTGTCAAAAACCATATTATTTCTTCTCAAAATTTGCAAGTATCATGGATTTTTGCTAATTTCGCAACATGATTAAAAATTAAAAACAAATACTATACTATTATGAATAAACACGAAAAATTTGTCATCACCATCAACCGCCAGTTTGGTACTGGTGGACATGAGGTGGGGGCTGAAATAGCCAAAAGGCTCGGAGTGAAATTGCTCGACAAGCAAATATTGGAGGCTGTTGCAAGAAAATTCGCCATCGGAGAGGAAACAGTAAAAAAACTTGAGTCAAGAAACATGTCGTGGTGGGATGACTTCACTCAGTTCTACAGGTCTTATATGATTGATAACAATTATCATGACCTTGGTCCGGAATTGACTTCACACCAGTTGTTCGAGGCTCAGGCAATGGTCATAAGGCAAATAGCAGCCGAAGAGTCGTGTGTGGTCATTGGAAGATGTGCTTTTGACATCTTCAAAAACCACCCTAATGCACTGAAAATTTTCATCCATAGTCCGGAGGAGAAACGCATCAGGAGAATCGTTGAAAAATATGGCGTGACCGATGCCGATGCCAAGCTGATGATTGTGGACAACGACTATACACGAGAACTCTATACCAAGACGTACACCGGAACAGAATGGTATGATGCACGCAACTACGACGTCACGCTCGATGTCAGCGCATTCGGTCTTAATGGCTCTGTAGACTACCTCATGGCTCTCGTGGGCGATGACTAAGGACCAATTTGAATAATGGGTAGGTATATCAACATTGGCAATTCTGGATTCCAGTCTGCACGCAACAGCGAGTATGTCGACAAATCAAGACTGATCGCTGTGGTCAATGACACCCTTTTTACGGAAAGACGCTTCAGTTGCGTCACACGCTGCCGACGATTCGGAAAATCGATGGCTGCCAAGATGCTTTGTGCCTACTATGACCATTCTGTGAACTCCCGCTCCCTATTTGAAGACCTTGCTATTGTCAAGGAACCGTCATTCGAGAAGCATCTTAATAAATATGCTGTTATTTACCTCGATGTGACATCTTTCGTCACGCGCTTCCATGATGATGATATTGTGGGAAGGATGGATGCAGAATTGAAGAAGGATGTTTTGAATGCCTATCCTGATACGGAAAAAGATGATAATGACGATCTAATGGGGTGTCTTGTCCGCATCACTGAGGCCACGGGCGACCAGTTCGTGTTCATCATCGACGAGTGGGATGCCATATGCCGCGAGTTCAAACCCGGCACTTCGGCCATGGACAGATACTTGAACTGGCTGCGCCGTATGTTCAAGGAGGTGAATGCAAGCCGTGTTTTTGCAGGTGTCTATATGACGGGTATTTTGCCAATAAAAAAATATCAAACGGAGTCGGCTCTCAATAATTTCATTGAGTATTCCATGGTGTCCCCTGGCAATATGGCTCTGTATTTTGGCTTCACCAAGGACGAGGTGCGGTCTTTGGCGGGGAAGCATGGCATGAATTTCGACGAATTGGAGAAATGGTATGATGGATACCAGATTGGACCTCAGCCCTCGATGTTTAATCCCAACTCTGTCATGCAGGCTATTGCCAATGACTGGTGTGATAGTTATTGGGCAAAGACAGGTACGTATGATGCTGTGTCCAACTATATAAAAATGAACTATGAGGGGCTGAAGGACGACATTATCTACATGCTTGCCGGAGGAAGGTGCAAGGTGGACCCAAAAGGCTTCAAAAACGACATGTCGGTCATCGAGTCTAAGGACGATGTGCTCACCGTGCTCATCCACTTGGGCTATCTTTCCTATGACCGCAGCAGGAAAGAGTGCTACATTCCTAACATTGAGGTTGCGGGCGAGATGGAGGAAGCCGTCAAGGCCAACAAGTGGAAAAATGTGGTGGATGCCATCCAACAATCGGAACAACTCCTACAGTCCACGCTCGATGGCGACTGCGAAGCAGTTGCAAAGGGCATCGATGTGGCTCATGACGAGAACACCAACATACTTTCTTACAACAATGAGAATTCGTTGGCCTGTGTGCTCTCCATCGCTTGTTATTACGCAAGAAACGATTACATCATCCACCGTGAACTGCCAACAGGAAAGGGGTTCGCTGACCTTGTCCTTATTCCACGAAAGAATGTTGAATCACCTGCCATAATCTTGGAACTGAAATACAACCATGACGCCGACTCGGCTATAACTCAGATCAAGCGCAAGCAATATCCTGCCAAGATAGTGCAACATGTTGACAACCTCTTGCTTGTTGGCATTAACTATGACCCGGAATCAAAGACACATGAATGTTTGATAGAAAGGCTCACGTGCAAGGGTTTGATTTAATTCTCCTCTTGGCAATTAGCATGAATATTCAAACACCAACTCTTCCGACTGGCATAATGACCGATTAGGGTTTTATGCAGAAAGGATTAAACGTAATGCATCCATCCATGTTTTTCTCCTTATTTTTTGCTCTTTTGGTGGAAAATATGTAATTTTGCACGATTTTTATAGACCAAAACCTACAGCATAATGAATATTTCTTATAAATGGCTGAAAGAATACGTTGATTTCAACCTTTCTCCAGAAGATGTGTGTAAGGCTCTCACCTCAGAAGGACTTGAAGTGGGGGCACTAGAAGAGGTGCAAAGCATCAAGGGTGGACTAAAGGGCCTCTTTGTGGGTCAAGTGCTTACTTGCGAACCCCATCCCAATTCAGACCATCTTCATGTCACTACCGTGGACCTGGGGAAAGAGACTCCTTCTCAAATAGTGTGCGGAGCTCCTAATGTGGCAGCAGGACAAAAGGTCATCGTGGCCGACTTGGGGTGCGTCCTTTATGATGGCGACAAGGAATTTGTCATCAAAAAGTCAAAACTCCGCGGCGTGGAGTCCTGTGGAATGATTTGCGCCGAGGATGAAATAGGAGTGGGAAACAGCCATGATGGTATAATTGTGTTGCCCGATGATGCTACCGTGGGACAACCGGCAGCAGAATACTACAACCTGGAGAGCGACTGGCTTATTGAGGTGGATATCACCGCAAACAGGGCGGATGCACTCTCGCATTGGGGAGTGGCACGCGACCTCTATGCCTGGCTGAAGCAGAATGGCTATCAGACAGCTCTGCATAGGCCTGATTGTGACGAGTTTGTGGTAGACAATGACGAACTGCCAATAAAAGTGACCATAGAGAACGCCGAGGCCTGTCGCAGGTATGCATGCGTCAGCGTCACAGGCTGCGAAGTGAAGGAGTCGCCGGAGTGGTTGAAAAACAAACTCACCACAGTGGGGTTGAGGCCAATAAACAATATCGTGGACATCACCAACTATGTGATGATGGCGTACGGACAACCTCTGCATACTTTTGATGCAGACATGGTGAAAGGACACCACATCATTGTGAAACCACAACCCGAAGGAACCAAGTTCGTCACTCTCGACGGAGTGGAACATGTGCTTGGCTCTCACGACCTCGCCATCTGCAATGAGGAGGAGCCAATGTGCATCGCAGGAGTGTTCGGAGGAAAAGGAAGCGGAACATACGACACCACTCATGACGTGGTGCTCGAAAGTGCTTATTTCCATCCTACTTGGATACGCAAAAGCGCTCGCCGCCACGGACTGAGCACCGACGCATCGTTCAGGTTTGAGCGTGGGGTTGACCCAAATGGCATCATTTATGCCTTGAAACAGGCTGCCATATTGTGCAAAAAACTGGCAGGAGGCAAAATATCAATGCAGATTTGTGATGAATATCCCAACCCAATCGAGGACAGCATCGTGGAACTCGAATATGGTTATGTGAATTCACTCATCGGAAAGGATATCCCCAAGGAAACCGTGAGGAGCATCGTGGAAAGTCTTGAGATGAAAATTGTCAAGGAGACTGATGAATGCATCACTCTGCAAGTGCCGGCTTACAGGGTGGATGTGCAAAGACCATGCGACGTGGTGGAGGACATCCTCCGTATTTATGGATATAACAATGTGGAGATTCCCACCCAACTGAAAAGCTCGCTCGTCATCAAGGGTGAGGAAGACCAGAAACACAAACTCCACAACCTCGTGGCAGAGCAATTGGTGGGATGCGGATTCTATGAAATAATGAACAACTCGCTGACAAAGGCGGCTTATTACGACGGGCTTGAGAGCTTCAAGAGCGAAAACCTCGTGAGAATAATGAACCCGCTCAGCAGCGACCTGAACGTGATGCGGCAGACAATGCTCTTCGGAGGACTAGAAAGCATCGCTCATAATGCAAACCGCAAAAATCCCGACTTGAAATTCTTTGAGTTTGGCAATTGCTATCAGTATGACCCTGCAAAGAAGAATAATGAAGACCCCATGAGGGCTTATCGCGAGGAAAACCACCTCGCCATATGGGTGACTGGCAAAAAAGTCTCCGGAAGTTGGGCGCATCCCAACGAGGACAGCTCGTTCTATGAACTGAAGGCTTACGTGCAGAATGTGCTTGCAAGAATAGGCGTGCAACAAGGGCAGGTGGTGATGAAAGACAGCAACAGCGACATCTTCGCCAAGGCTCTTGTCATGGAGAACAGGGCGGGCAGAATAGTTGTAGAAATGGGTGTGGTGAATGCCAAACTACTGAAGAATGCCGACATCGAACAACCTGTCTACTATGCCGACCTCAACTGGACTGCACTGATGAAGGTGGTGAGGAAAAACAAGGTGCAGTATGCAGAGATATCCAAATATCCTGCAGTTAGCAGAGACCTCGCACTCCTTATCGACAAGAACGTGGAGTTTGCACAGGTGGAACAAGTGGCTTTCGCTACAGACAAGAAACTGCTCAAGAGCGTGGTGCTCTTCGATGTCTATGAAGGCAAGAACTTGCCGGCAGGAAAGAAGAGCTATGCGGTGAACTTCATATTGCAAGATGACCAGCACACCCTGCAAGACAAGCAGATCGATGCCATCATGAACAAGCTGATAGCAAATCTCAAGTCTAAACTGAACGCTGAATTGAGATGACAAACTGGTAAATTAGAAACATACCTTATCATTTAAAATAATACTCCAATGGGAAGAGCATTTGAATATCGCAAAGCGACAAAATTGAAGAGATGGGGCCACATGGCCAAGACTTTCACCAGAATCGGCAAGCAGATTAGCATCGCCGTGAAAGCTGGAGGCCCGGAACCAGAGAACAATCCCACATTGAGGGCTATCATTGCCAATGCCAAGAGGGAAAACATGCCTAAGGACAATATCGAGAGAGCCATCAAGAATGCCATGGGCAAGGACCAGAGCGAATACAAGGAGATGTCTTATGAGGGCTATGGTCCTCACGGAGTGGCCATCTTCGTGGACACCCTTACAGACAATACCACAAGAACCGTGGGTGACGTGCGCTCGGTGTTCAACAAGTTTAATGGAAACCTCGGAACTCAAGGCTCCTTGAGCTTCCTTTTCGACCACAAGGCTGTCTTCACTTTCAAGAAAAAGGATGGCATCGACATGGACGAACTGATTCTTGACCTTATTGATTATGGAGTGGATGATGAATTCGACGAGGATGAGGAAGCAGGGGAAATCACCATCTACGGTGACCCGAAGAGCTTTGGTGATATCCAAAAACACTTGGAGAGCGAAGGCTTCGAAGTGACTGGCGCTGAATTCACCCGCATTCCTAACGACCTCAAGGATGTCACTCCCGAGCAAAGGGAGACCATCGACAAGATGATTGAAAAACTGGAGGACTTCGATGATGTCCAGACGGTCTACACCAATATGAAACCTGCTGAGGAGTAATGGAAAATCGTAGGGTTGCTTACAAGACTACAGGCACGTGTTCCCAATTGATAGAAGTGGAACTGGATGCCGACAATGTGGTGCGTGACGTAGTGTTTGTGGGCGGATGCAATGGCAACTTGCAAGGCATAAGGTCGCTGGTGGTGGGAATGAAGGCTGAAGATGTCATCAAGCATCTCGATGGCATCAGATGTGGATACAAGAACACCAGTTGCCCCGACCAACTTTGCCGCGCTCTGCAGAAGGCTATGGCGCAATGACGTACACCATGTCATAAACATTATTTATTATAGCAAAGGCAGGATTTTTAAGTCCTGCCTTTTTTAATGCCTTCTTAGTAATCCTCCTTGGTCACTGTCTGGTCATACAGCACCATGTCCTTGTTTCTTGCACTGCGGGCAATGTATCGGAAGGAATAACCTGCTTCTTTCATCCTTTTATAGCGGGTGTTGTTTCTCACTGCCTCTATCATGAGTGAACGGAGTTCGTCTTGCTTGCTCTCAATCTTTTCTGGCGAGTCTGCTTCCCCCGTAAGAGTCAGGTTCTCTGTCAGGGTATGGGTGGCTACGTCAAAGGTGATGCTGTCGAGTATGCTCGTGTCGTTCAGGCGTTCAGGACAATGCTTCGCCGTGTATTCCTGGGTCTCGCGAAGGGCACGCTGTTCCATCGACTCTTGGCAACTTGTCAGCATCGCACCTGCAAGGACTGCAATTATAAAGATTCTTCTCATTACCTTTTTATTATATTGATGTTTCTGATTGCAAAGATAGTGCAAGCCGAGCGGAATGCAAAGCAAAACACGAAGTTTTTGCTTTCATTCCC
>CAMJLI010000028.1 GCA_946406585.1 uncultured Prevotellaceae bacterium
GATATTTTTTTGATTTGTTTTAGTAGATTAGTTTTTAAGTAGTTTGTTTTTTGAAAATCGGTTGTCGTGAGACATCCGATTTTTTTATTTTCAAAAATTTCGGGTGGAATATCAAATAATTGGGGTGGTTGTCGGGTTTTAGTGCTATTTTTGCAAAAAATACATGAAATGGGTTTTGCCACCCACGGATAGACAGCCAACAAACAATCATTTTTTCACTTATATGGGGACTCTCGCTCCCGCCTTAAACTATGAATAATGTATATTTCTTTGCAGTGGACCTCGGCGCCACCAGTGGACGTACTATTGTTGCCAATATTGCCGATGGAAAGTTCGAAATTGAGGAGTTGACTCGTTTCGACAACAACTTAATCCAGACAGGGGGGCATTTCTATTGGGATATTTATGCATTGTACTTCGAAATCATCAAAGGATTGAAAATCGTTGCACAACGACAAATTCCAATATCTTCTATTGGTATCGACACCTGGGGCGTGGATTTCGTGTGCATAGGTAAAGATAATGCCATATTGCGCAATCCACTTGCATACCGTGACCCGCATACCTTTGGCAAAATGGAGGAATACTTCAGTCAGGTGATGGACAAGAAGAAGGTCTATGACATAACTGGCATTCAGTTTATGAACTTCAATTCCTTGTTCCAACTTTATGCAATGAGCAAAAATGGTGACTCGGCTTTGGCTGGAGCATCAAAATTGCTTTTCATTCCAGACTGCCTAAGTTTCATGCTCACAGGAAAGATGGTGTGCGAATATACCATCGCTTCCACATCGCAATTGCTTGACCCAAGAACAAAGCAACTTGATGAGGAACTGCTGGCAAGCGTGGGGCTGTCGCGTGAGACATTCGGCGACATGGTGCTACCTGGCACCGTGATCGGCACTTTGACAGAAGAAGTCAAGGCCATCACAGGTTTGGGAGGTGTGCCGGTCATAGCTGTGGCCGGACATGACACTGCCAGCGCTGTTGCTGCAGTGCCGGCACGCGATGAACACTTTGCATACCTTAGTAGTGGTACGTGGAGCCTCATGGGTATAGAGACAAAGGAGGCTGTTATCAACGAGCGCAGTTTCGAATATAATTTCACAAATGAAGGAGGTATAGAGGGTACCACAAGGTTCTTGAAGAACATTTGCGGCATGTGGCTGTATGAGAGATGCCGCAAGGAATGGACAGACGCTCCAAGTTCACACCCGGAACTGCAAGCACAGGCTATGAAGGTGAAACCTTTCCAAAGTCTTATCAATCCTGATGACGAAGATTTTGTCAATCCAGTGTCGATGGTAACGGCAATACAGATGTATTGCAAGAAGACAGGCCAGCATGTGCCACAGGGATATGCCGAGATTTGCAGATGCATCTTCGACAGCCTCGCTTTGAGATACAGGCAAACCTTCTCGTGGCTAAAGGAGTTTGCTGATTTCGATATAGACATCTTGCATATCATTGGGGGTGGCTCTCTCAATTCTTACCTGAACCAGTTTACAGCCAATTCCACCGGAGTGGAGGTGCTTGCCGGGCCACAGGAGGGCACTGCCATAGGAAACATCATGATACAGGCAAAGGCTTGTGGAGTGGTGGAGAATATTTGGGAAATGAGGAAAATCATTGCCAACAGCATACAGCTGAAGCGTTTCGTGCCACAAGACAAGGAGATATGGGACGAGGCTTTCAAGCGTTATCTCGATGTCACGAAATAAGACCTTGTATTATTGAGCAAATATTGGTCGTTAGTGCCATTTCACATTTACATATCTTTAAAACAACAATAAAAAACAAAAACAATGAAAGCAGAACTGATTGAAAAAGCCTATGCGGTAGCCAAGGAACGCTATGCCGCTATCGGAGTGGACACCGACAAAGTGGTGGCAGAACTTGAAAAACAACAAATTTCACTGCATTGCTGGCAGACCGACGACGTGGTGGGATTCGAACGCAACGAGGCTCTCTCTGGTGGCATTCAGACCACTGGCAACTATCCTGGACGTGCACGTACCATTGACGAGGTGAGACAGGACATCGAGTTCGTGAAGACTCTGATAGCAGGAAACCATCGTCTTAACCTTCACGAAATTTATGGCGACTTCGGTGGCAAGTTCGTAGACAGAGACCAAGTGGAAGTGGAGCATTTCCAAAGTTGGATTGAATGGGCAAAGGAGAACAACATGAAATTGGACTTCAACTCCACATCGTTCTCACACCCGAAGAGTGGAGAACTCACACTCTCCAATCCTGACAAGGCCATCCGTGATTTCTGGATTGAGCACACCAAGAGGTGCCGCAGGATTGCTGATGCCATGGGAAAAGCCCAAAACGACCCTTGCATCATGAACATATGGGTGCATGACGGTAGCAAGGACCTCACTGTGCAGCGCAAGAAATATCGTGAAATATTGGCCGCTTCTCTCGATGAGATAATGGAAGAGAACTTGCCCGACATGAAGGCTTGTTTCGAGGCAAAATTGTTTGGTATCGGTCTCGAAAGCTACACCGTTGGTTCACACGACTTCTACACGGCTTATTGCGCCACACGCAAACAGATGTACACCCTCGACACCGGGCACTATGAGCAAACAGAGAATGTCAGCGACTTCGTTTCCACACTCCTGATGTATGTGCCGGAACTGATGCTGCATGTCAGCCGACCAGTAAGATGGGATTCTGACCATGTCACCATAATGAATGACCAAACTCTTGACCTTTTCAAGGAGTTGGTGCGTGCAGATGGGTTGCACCGCGCACATGTGGGACTCGACTATTTCGATGCCAGCATCAACCGTATCGGTGCTTATGTCATCGGTACTCGTGCTACCCAGAAGTGCATCTTGCAAGCACTGCTCGAACCGGTAGAAAAACTGCGTGAATTTGAAAACAATGGTCAATATTTCGAGCGTCTTGCTCTTATGGAAGAGGCCAAGTCGATGCCGTTTGGTGCTGTGTTCGACTACTTCAATTTGAAGAACAACGTGCCTGTTGGTGAAGAGTTCATTCCTGCCATCCAGCAATATGAGAAGGATGTGACTTCAAAGAGGTAAAGAGATAACCTTAATATATTATATTATAATGTCAAACGAAAAAGGAAGCTTGAGGAGCACGATTGCCGTGTCTCTTACCAATTATCTCGATGCTGGTGCTATTGTGGCAGGAGCAAGCGGACTGACATTGTGGCAGAACTACCTGGGATTGTCGGAAGTGCATCTGGGGTGGCTGAACTTTATCAGTGCCAACTGTCTTGGTGCAGCTCTCGGTGCCATAATAGGAGGATTCCTCGCCGACAAGTATGGACGTAAGTTCATATATACCTACAACCTTCTGGTGTACATGTTGGGCGTGGCACTCGTCATCTGCAGCGTCAATTATCCCATGTTGCTATGTGGATTCCTTGTGACGGGTATCTCTGTGGGAATAGGCGTGCCTGCGTCATGGACCTATATTTCAGAAAGTTCAGAGGTGAACAACCGTGGCCGCAATATCTGCATATCCCAAATGTCTTGGGGTGTGGGACCTATGATGATACTGCTTCTGGGTATGTTGTTCGCTCCCGGCGGGTATCTGTTCGAATGGGTTGAGAGCATCGCACATGCCATTGGTGGCGACTCCCTAACTCAAAATGCTGTCAATGTGTTTAGCTCACGCATTGTGTTCTTGTCTCTCTTCATCGTTGCATTTGTTGCCTGGAACCTGCAAAGGAAACTGGACGAGAGCAGCGAGTGGAAGGCTGCCAAGGCGGCTGCCAAGGCCAAGGGAGAAGACACTGGGCTGTTGCATGCCTTTGGTGTGCTGTTTTCCAACAAGGTGGCTGTGCGCACCGTCATCTTCCTCGCCACTATCTATCTCACATGGAACTTGGTGGCTTCGGTGATGGGCTTCTTCCAACCACATATTTATGAGACAGCAGGAGGAGTGAGCAACGAGCAAGCCAACTGGATGAACTGCATTCAATGGGCCATAATCGTGGGTGTGACTTTCATCGTTTCAAAGCTCATAGACAAGACCAACCACAAGGCCATTTACACTTTTGGATTGCTGGTGGCGATATTGGCATGGATGGTCATCGTGACCATTGGCGTTAATGGTCAGTTCGGCTTGTGGGCATTTGCCATTTTATGGGGTGTGCAGGGTGGCACATCACCACAGATTTTCTATGCACTGTGGGGGTCGGAACTGTTCCCCGCAAAATTCCGTGCTGGTGCCCAGGGGCTGATGTTCTTCATTGTTCGTGGACTTTCTGCTGTATGGGGACTCATCTTCACCTATATTTATGGTGAGAACGGAGAAGGATTCACTATTGCTGCATACTGCATGATTGCGCTGCTGCTCATTTCGCTTGTTGTCGGCTTCATCGGCTGCCCCAACACACGTGGGCGCACGCTTGACAGCATTGCCAAGGAGCGCTATGGAGATGACTACTAAGATGTACGCATCATAAAAACAAGCAGGCAGGATTCACAATGAAATCCTGCCTGCTCGTTTTTATGATGCTGTATCTCTTTATTTGGGAAGGTTGAATGCCACGCTCATTTCTTTCATCTGATCCTGACTCATGCCTTCGGGCACAAAACCCATGGCACGTGCATTGACGTAAATCTTGGCACTCTTGCTCAATACGTCTATCTGGTCGAAGGCATCCATCACGTCCAATCCTTGGGCAAACACGCCATGCTTCTCCCACAGCACCACGTCGTAGTCGTCAAGTTCGCGGAGGGTGGCGTCGGCCAATTCCACACTGCCGGGGAGGGTGTATGGGATGATGCCAAGGCCAAGGGGGCAGAAAGCTTTAGTCTCGGGAATCATGCTCCAGAGCAGGTTGGTAAGAACGTCTTTCTTTAGGAATTCCCTGTTGTGGCTCATGGCTACAAGTTCGATGGGGTGGGTATGTACGGTGGCGTTATACTTGGACCCCTTCTCTATCAAGTGGTTGTGTACTGTCAGGTGAGAAGGCAACTCGCTTGTGGGCTGCACTTGTTCGTCAGCAATGATTTCATAGCTGCTACAATCATCGAGTATGCGTATCACACTGCCGTTTGCCATTGGCCAGCGTGCCAAGTCGCGCATGCGCTTGCCTGTGCCCTTGCAGTAGAAATAGCATCCTTTCAGGTTGGGAAGTGTGGTGCCGATGGGTTTCACCTCGCTTATGGCGGGCATGGCTCTTACTTCATCGTCGATGAATGCTGTTATGTTGACTGTGATGTTGCCGCCATTGCGCTCGGCCCATCCATTCTGCCACAAGTAGCCTGCAACCTCGGCTATCTTCTCCACCTCGCGCTTCAGCAAGGGGCGTCCTTCCAAAATACTTTTCATGTTTTTCTGATAAATATGTTTTGATTTGTTGTTGTGTGCAAAGTTAAGTGCTTCTTGCGTTTTTGGCCATGTTTTTTTGACAGCAATGCCTTGTGTTTTGGTGCAAGAGTGATGAAATCTGCTCTCCAAGTGATGGTGTCATGAATTATGTTCGCGGAAGTCGCTGGGCTTGTGCCCTGTCTTCATGCGGAATTTTGAAGAGAAGTAGTCTGGAGAGTCGAAATTCAGACGATAGGCTATTTCCTTGATGCTCAGTTTTGTAGTTGAAAGCAGTTCTTTTGCTCTTTGCAGCTTCAAGTCTTGCTGATAGAGTGCTGGCGACAGTCCGGTGTATTCCTTGAAGAGTTTTCTGAAATTGGAATAACTCACTCCCAAGTCTTCTGCAAGATGCTGGATGGTGAGGTCGCTTTCAAGCGACTCCCTGATTTTAAGACGTGCACGGTTTATCAGTTCCACCTGTGTCTGGTTCTTGTTGAGTATGATGTTCCTTTCCAATGAATACATCATTCCGATGAGATGGTTGACTATGCCGGCGAGCAATTGCTGGGAATAGGCTGCTTCTTCGTGCGCTGCTTTAAGGGCACTCTTGTATAGTTCTATCATCTCTACAGAGAAGCCTACACGGTAGATTGGCTTTTCCACACTGAGGAAGCCATTGGCTACGCGCTCGTCCATGTTCTTGCCCTTGAAACCTATCCAATAGCTCTTCCAACGAGAATGGGGCAGTGGGCCGTAGGTGTGCCATTCACCAGGGAAAAGAAGGAAGACATCGCCTGTCTTTATCTTGGTTTCTTCAACATGGGCAGAACGGAAGGTACCCTCGCCTTCAAGCAAATAAAGCATTTGGTATTCATTCAATTCACGACCTTTGTCCATGTCGAAATAATACCCGTCGGCATGGCCTTTGGTGGGGTAGGATTCTCCCACCTCCACTGTGTCGAATCCTACTGTGCTCACTGTCAAGCCCCAATAGGCGTCACGCTCATTGGCTACGAGATATTTGCTGTTTTGCATAGTGCTTGCAAAAATAACAAAAAGTAGGAAACAATCAAAATTTTCACCTTCTTTTTCAATCGTTTCTCAACAACAGTCGCAAAAAACAGATGATATGTTTGACTCGTAGAGCAGATTTTTGTAACTTTACACCCGATTACAAAATCTGGTGTTTCAATCATGAATAAGAAGACTGTATTACATCTTTTGTTCTTGCTGGCCTTGTCGGTTGCATTGGTTTATCTCACTAAATCGTTTCTCATGGCGCTTGGCATCATGATGCTGCTATTGCTCATTGACGCTTTACTCAGGCAGTATGACAACAAGAGAAGACGTGAATGGGAAGAGAAAAGATTGCAGGAGATGATGGAAGAGAAAGAAAAGGAAGAAAAAACAGGAACCGACAAGAAGGAATAAACCGATTACCAACATTGACATGCAATTGCTCAAACAACTTTATCATAGTTTTTTTGGAAAATTACCAACAGTTGTAGAGCCCATCACAGGGGCAGGAAGCAACAGGCAGTATTTCAGACTTCGGTCGGAAGATGGCAAGACTGTCATAGGAGTGGTGGGAACGAGCCTCGAAGAGAATCAGGCTTTCATTTACCTCGCACGTCATTTCAGGAAAAGGAAATTGCCTGTGCCCGAAGTGTTCGCCGTCAGTGATGACCAAATGAGATATTTGCAGGAAGACCTCGGCAACATCTCGCTGTTCGACGCCCTGCATGGTGGACGTGAGGCAGGGGGCAGGTACAACCTCAAGGAACAGCAGTTGCTCTTGGATACCATAAGAATGTTGCCCAACATCCAAATCCGTGGAGCACGTGAACTGGATTGGAGCTATTGCTATCCCCAACCTGAATTTAATGAGGAAAATGTGCTCTTTGACCTCAATTACTTCAAGTATTGCTTCCTGAAGCCCACCGAGCTCGATTTCCACGAGTTGAAGTTGGAGGCTGACTTCAGACTGATGGCAAAGGACTTGGTGGCAGAGCCAACCGACAGTTTCATGTATAGGGATTTCCAAGCCAGAAACGTCATGCTCGACGCCGATGGAAAACCTTCCTTCATCGATTTCCAGGGAGGGAGAAAGGGGCCTTATTACTATGACCTCGCCTCGTTCTTGTGGCAGGCTTCTGCCCGCTATTCCGACAAGCTGCGTAGAAGGCTGATTTATGAATATTACTATTCACTAAAGAACTATACGGAGGTGCCGTCGAAGAGGCATTTCGTGCAACGGCTTTCGTTGTTTGTGCTTTTCCGTACTTTGCAGGTGCTTGGCGCTTATGGATTCCGTGGGTACTTCGAGCGCAAACAGCATTTCATAGATTCCATTCCTCCTGCCATAAGCAATCTCAAACGCATGGTGCAGACAGAATTGTTCCATTATCCTTATCTCGTGGACGTTTTGCAGAGGATGGTTGAGCTGCCTCAATTCGTTACCAAGGAAGAAGAACCAAAAACAAGAAAGGATGGCTACAAGATAACCGACAACAATGTCTATCAGGCTCACAAGAACGACGGACCGGCCACCTTTTCAAAATATGATGGAAAAGGACCTCTTGTGGTGAGGGTCTTTAGCTTCTCTTACCGCAAGGGCATTCCAGAGGACGAATCAGGCAATGGGGGAGGTTATGTATTCGACTGCAGAAGCACTCATAACCCGGGAAGGTATGAACCATACAAAAACCAGACAGGTCTTGACGAACCGGTTATAAGGTTCTTGGAGGATGATGGTGAGATTCTCACCTTCCTTGACAGTGTATACGAACTGGCTGATGCCCATGTGGCAAGATATCTGCAGAGAGGCTTCACCGACCTTATGTTCTCGTTTGGCTGCACAGGTGGACAGCATCGCAGTGTCTACTCTGCACAACATCTTGCCGAACACTTGAACAAGAAATTCGGCATAGAGGTAAGGGTGTGCCATCGCGAACAGAATATCACTCAAATCATTGAAGCAAAAACAAAATGAGACAAGCAATGTTGTTTGCTGCCGGACTGGGGACGCGACTGCGACCATTGACCGACAACATGCCGAAAGCGTTGGTAAGGGTGGGGGAGAAGCCTTTGTTGCAAATCATGCTCGAAAAACTCCATCGTTCTGGTTTTGAACTTGTGGTGGTTAACGTGCATCATTTTCCCGACCAAATCATTGATTTCATAAACAGTCATGTCTTTGAGGGCATGACCGTGAGCGTGTCGGATGAAAGGGAGGCTCTTCTCGAAACTGGAGGAGGGTTGAGAAAGGCGGCTCCTCTCTTTGATGATTCAAGTCATGTGTTAATACATAATGTTGACATTCTCAGCAATGCAGACCTTGTGGATTGCTACGACAAGGCTTTAGGGCATGATGCCTTGTTGGTGGTGAGTCAAAGGGAGACAAGCAGATACTTGCTTTTCGATGACGACATGAGGCTTGTGGGATGGACCAATGTGAAGACAGGGGAGGTGAAGACTCCATATCACAATCTCGATGTGGCACGTTGCAAGAAATTGGCTTTCTCTGGAATTCATGTCATGTCGCCTCAATTGTTGGCAAGGATGAAAACTTGGCCCGACCGTTTCGGCATCATAGATTTCTATCTTGATCAATGTGACAAGGCTGACATTCACGCACTTGCATCGCCAGAACTCCATCTTCTCGATGTTGGCAAGATTGACTCTCTTGCTGAGGCTCAGCGGTTTTTGGAAGATTTAAACAGGCTTTCATGATACGATTGCTTGATAGAAGGACATATGAACTGAATCATATTCATGGCGCTGAAACTGAAATGTTCGCTGGAAAGATATAGTGCTGACGTTGATGCCGGGGCATATATAAGGGATTTCCGTAGGGCTGACTACTTCTTGACATTTTGCCAACAATGCAAGAACTACGGGCAACGGTATGGCTGTCCTCCTTTCGGTTACAATCCTTTGTCCCTAATTGGTGATTTCTCTAAAATAAGGATAATTGGGGTGAAGGTAATCCCTGACAGCAAGCAACTTCCTCTGGAGGCTGTCAACGATTTGATGGAACCCATAACAAAAGACTTGAATGAGGAACTATTGGAAATGGAGAATTCTCTAAACGGATTAGCCTTTGGATTTGTCGGCACTTGTCCTTATTGCAATGGCATGAAGTGTGCAAGAATTGACGGCGAGCCTTGCAGGCATCCGGATAAGGTGCGTCCATCTCTGGAAGCATTTGGTTTCGATATGGTGAAAACGGCAAAAGATTTGCTGGGCCTGGACATCAAATGGAGCAAAGGTGATTTTATTCCAGAATATCTCGTATTGGTTTGTGGAGTGTTTTTTTCGTAACTCTGACGCATGGCGCCTAAGTTACTCCATCTCGGCATAAAAAAGAAACAAGTTTCTTTTGTTCTGCTCTCGATTTTTCGTAACTTTGCAGCCTAATGAAAGGTGCTTTGCTTTCATAAGCAAAGCAGATTTTTAGAATACGCCTTCATTTTCATTCATTCCGCATAATATAATAAGGATACATGCAACAAAAAATCATCATTCTCGACTTCGGTTCGCAAACCACCCAATTGATAGGACGGAGAGTGCGCGAACTTGACACGTTTTGTGAAATATTGCCTTACAACAAATTCCCTAAAGACGACCCTTCTGTGATAGGTGTGATTCTTAGTGGTTCGCCATATTCCGTTCACGACCCGGAGGCTTTTCGTGTTGACCTCTCACAGTTCGTTGGGCGCATCCCTGTTCTTGGAATATGCTATGGCGCCCAATTCATCTCGCATTCGGGTGGCGGAAAGGTGGAAAAGACAAACACTCGTGAATATGGCAGGGCAAACCTAACGTCATTCGACATTGATGACCCTTTGATGCATGGGTTGGATGTCAACACACAAGTGTGGATGAGTCATGGCGACACCATAACAGCCATCCCTGACGACTGCCATGTCATAGCATCTACGGCGAATGTGAAATATGCTGCATACGCCAGCAATAAAAATCCTTTGTGGGCTGTTCAATTCCATCCAGAAGTTTTTCATACCACTCAAGGCTCTTTGCTCTTGAGGAATTTTGTGGTGAATATCTGCGGAAGCAAGCAGGAATGGAGCCCCGCGTCATTTGTAGAGTCTACTGTGGCTGAACTGAAGGAGCAATTAGGCAATGACAGGGTGATTCTCGGACTCAGTGGCGGCGTGGATTCTTCAGTATGTGCCACATTGCTGAACAGGGCTATCGGCGACCGCCTCACTTGCATCTTTGTGGATCATGGAATGCTGCGCAAGAATGAATTTAATAAGGTGATGGAGGCTTATCAAGGTCTCGGTCTGAATGTAATCGGTGTTGATGCAAGCGAGAAATTCTTTTCCGACCTTGAAGGGGTGACAGACCCGGAACAGAAACGTAAAATCATAGGCAGGGATTTCGTTGAGGTATTTAATGCAGAAGCAAAGAAAATTACCGATGCCAAATGGTTGGCACAAGGCACCATATATCCAGACAGGATAGAGAGCTTGAGCATAACAGGAATGGTGATAAAGAGCCATCACAACGTGGGGGGACTCCCCAAAGAGATGCATTTGCAGTTGTGTGAACCGCTGAAATGGCTGTTCAAGGACGAGGTGCGAAGAGTGGGGTACCAACTTGGAATGCCGGAGCGACTTATCAAACGGCATCCTTTCCCAGGACCGGGCCTTGCAGTGAGAATTCTCGGAGATATCACGCGTGAAAAAGTTCGCATCCTGCAAGATGCGGATGATATTTATATCGAGAGCATGCTCGAATATGTTTGTGATGATGGAGAAATCCTTTATGACAAAATATGGCAGGCTGGAGCTGTATTGCTGTCCACCGTGCGCAGCGTCGGTGTAATGGGTGACGAACGCACTTACGAACATCCCGTGGCTCTCAGGGCTGTCACCAGCACTGATGCCATGACAGCCGACTGGGCTCACCTGCCTTATGATTTCATGGCTAAAGTATCTAATGAAATCATCAATAAGGTGAAGGGTGTAAACCGCGTCTGTTATGACATTTCATCCAAACCACCATCAACAATAGAGTGGGAATGATTTGACATAGGATGGCATTGTTCACAAGTGGGTGTTCAAAAATAATCAATGGGCTTTCATGGTTTGTTTTTGAACACCTGCTTTGTTTTGTTGTTGATCGGCTGAGAATGTTCAAAAAGGATTGTAACTTTGTGACCGTATTTAACAATCTATTTGCAAATTATTTAGCAATATACTTGCTCGTATTGTTTTTTTTTATATTTTTGCCGTTGAAAAATACCTAACAGTTTGGTCTGTTCTCTTTATATACCTTGATAATTGTGGCAATATGAAAAAGACCTCTTTCCTTTATAGGGTTTTCGACCTTTATTACGATGGGTTCAGGAACATGACCCTCGGAAAGACGTTGTGGGCTGTTATCTTGGTAAAACTCATTGTCATATTCGTATTCCTTAAATTATTCTTTTTCCCAAATTTCATCAAGGAGAATGCCTCAGATGGACAAGAGGCGGATTTCGTGGAACAACAAGTGATGGAGAGAACCAATACACCATAATTGAAAAACAATTATTAATTCTCATAATATGCAAAACATCTTATTGAACATCGACAATGGAATGGTGGACTGGGCAAGGGCGCAGTTTGCCATCACTGCCATTTATCATTGGCTTTTTGTCCCTCTTACTTTGGGATTGGCTCTGATTATGGGCATTATGGAGACGGTGTACTACAGGACAAAAAATGTCTTCTGGAAGGACACGGCAAAATTTTGGCAAAAGCTTTTTGGTATCAACTTTGCCATGGGTGTGGCTACTGGAATAATTCTTGAATTTGAATTTGGCACCAATTGGAGCAACTATTCATGGTTCGTGGGGGATATTTTCGGGGCGCCATTGGCAATTGAGGGCATCATAGCCTTCTTCCTTGAGTCTACTTTCGTTGCCGTCATGTATTTTGGATGGAATAAAGTGTCTTCTGGCTTCCATCTTACATCAACGTGGTTAACAGGGCTGGGTGCCACTTTCTCGGCTTGGTGGATTCTTGTCGCAAACTCCTGGATGCAGTATCCGGTGGGGTGTGAATTCAATCCTGAAACCATGCGCAATGAGATGGTGTCGTTCGTGGATGTCGCCTTCTCTCCTTTTGCCGTCGACAAGTTCTGCCACACGGTAACATCGGCTTGGATTATAGGGGCTTTGTTCACCGTTGCTGTGAGTGCTTATTACCTCATTAAGAATAGGGAGCGGCAACTCGCAGTGCAGAGCATCAAGGTGGCAAGCATCGTTGGCTTGGCGGCTTCTGTCTTGGCGGCTGTCACTGGCGACCATTCGGCTTATACTATTGCAAAGGTGCAACCTATGAAACTTGCTGCCATGGAAGCTCTGTATGATGGGGGAGATAGTCAGGGACTGACAATCGTATCGATGGTAAATCCTTTCCAACAGCCTGACTACCAAAAGGGTGGTGAGGCTCCATTGAAAATTGCTGTTCCATACATGCTTTCTTTTATGGCCACTCATGATTTCAAAGGTTTCGTCCCTGGGGTCAACGATATCATTAAAGGAGGATATGAGGATGCTAATGGAGAAATGCAATTGCCTTTGGCTGAGAAAATGTCTCGAGGAAGGGAGGTCATCAGACAACTCAAGGAATTTAGAGTGGTCAAGTCGCAACTTGATGGCAACATGACAGCTCAACAGGAGGCTGAACTTAATGCGAAGACAGACTCAATAAAGGCAAACATGAAGTATTTCGGATATGGGTTCATCAAAAATGCAGAAGAAACGGTTCCATTCATCCCCTTGTGCTTCTACACGTTCCGAATCATGGTGGGGCTGGGATGCCTTTTCATATTGTTCTTCGCTTTGTCGCTTTATCTGGTTTATAAAAAAGACATTACAGAGGGTGTGTGGTGGAAACGATGTGCCATCGCACTGCTGCCACTTGGGTATATTGCAAGTGAGTCGGGATGGCTTGTTGCTGAATTTGGACGACAACCATGGACCATACAGGACATGCTGCCTACATGGGTGGGGGTGAGCGATTTGAGTGCTTCAGCCGTAATGCTTACATTCTTCATATTCCTCGTCTTGTTCACCATCCTCCTCGCTGTGGAGATAAATATTCTTTGTAGGCAAATCAAGAAAGGACCAGAGTACAGCAAATAGGCAGCAGGGAAATTCTTGCATGCCATTCATGCTTCAGATTCATATAAAAATGTTGAAAAAATAATTCATTAATATCATTGTTATGACATACGTTTTCATGCAACATTATTGGTGGTTCCTGATTTCACTTTTGGGGGCGTTGCTCGTTTTCCTCATGTTCGTGCAAGGAGCCAATTCCATGATATTCAGTCTCGCGGACGACGAGATGGAACGCAAGATGCTTATCAATTCCACAGGACGTAAATGGGAGTTCACCTTCACCACCCTGGTCACTTTTGGCGGTGCCTTCTTCGCTTCTTTCCCATTGTTCTATAGCACAAGTTTTGGTGGGGCTTACTGGTTGTGGATGATTATTTTGTTCTCTTTCGTCTTGCAGGCGGTGAGTTATGAGTTCCAAAACAAGTTGGGCAATATTTTCGGGCCAAAGCTATTCCAATGGTTCTTGGTCATCAATGGCATATTGGGACCTTTATTGCTTGGTGGGGCTGTGGCTACTTTCTTCAATGGCTCCAATTTCGTGGTCAATAAAATGAACATTGTAGATGACATGCAGCCGATAATAAGCAATTGGGCTAATTCTTCTCATGGCTTGGACGCTCTGCTCGACCCGTGGAATTTGATATTTGCATTTGCAGTGTTCTTCCTTGCACGCATTTTGGGTGTCTTTTATATTATAAATAATGTGAATGATGACAAACTGCGTGAAAAGGCAAGGGTGAAACTGGCTTACAGTGCTGTCACTTTCCTTATCCTTTTCCTTGCGTTTTTGGTAAGGACGCTGCTGAAGGATGGATATGCATGCAATCCTGAGACTGGTGCGATTTTCATTGAGCCTATGAAGTATTGGCACAATTTCGTCAGTCTGTGGTATGTGTCTGTTATTCTTGTCGTAGGGGTCGTGTCGTTGCTCTATGCCATTTACGCCACAGTGAGAAAGGCAGACTACATCTCTGGCATTTGGCCGGGAGGCATTGGCGTGGTGCTCGTAGTGCTATGCCTGTTGCTTTATGCCGGGTGGAACAATACTGCTTACTATCCTTCCAATGCCGACTTGCAAAGCAGTCTTACTTTGGCAAATAGTTGCAGTAGTGAATTTACTCTTTCTGTAATGACCATTGTCAGTTTCTTTATTCCTTTTGTTCTCGCATACATCTTCTATGCCTGGAGGGCAATCGACAAAAAGAAAATCGACCGTGAGGAATTGGCTGCCGATGATCACGTGTATTAATTGACGCATTGATTCTTGTCATGAAGGATATAATGACTTTTTTATTGGCCTTCTTTTCGATGGCTTTTAGCATCAACCCTGTTATGGCGCAGCAGAATGAGGATTCTCTGCGCCATCAGGTGCTTTTGCAAACTTCCGTAGGAGATATTGTAATTGAATTGTCTAATGAGACACCTCTTCATCGGGACAATTTCATCAAGTTGGTGGAGGAAAAGAAATATGATGGCTTGTTGTTCTTCAGGGTTATCAAAGATTTCATGATTCAGACTGGCGACCTTACCCAAAAAGCATCTGTGGCTGTGGAGGAGAAAAAGCCTCAGGCAACGCAAAACAGCAAGAGTGCACCAAGAAAACGTGGTGCTAATTTAAATAAGGTGGAGCCTCCAAAACCATATACTATTCCAGCCGAAATTTGTTTCCCAAAATTGTTCCATAAAAGAGGGGCCATAGCTGCAGCAAGGGAAAGTGACGAGAAAAATCCGGAATTCAGGTCTTCTTCTTCTCAATTTTATATCGTTTACGGATGGGATCTCAATGAAGCACAAGTGGAATATTATGCCCAGCAGCTGGACTCCGTGTCAAATGGAAAGTTCAAATATACTCCTGAAGTATCCAAGGCATACGCCTCTGTTGGCGGTTCTCCTTATCTTGATGGAGCATATACTGTCTTTGGCGAGGTTGTCAAGGGAATGGATGTCGTGGAGAAGATACAATCCATGGAAACTGACCCTGCAAATCGTCCAAAAGAAGAAGTTTTTATTGTAAAAGCGTCCATTTTACACTAAAAATCTCCAAGTTTTGTAATGAATTCCGAAAACTTTGCATGTTTTTGAAAAAAAGTTCTTGAAATG
>CAMJLI010000029.1 GCA_946406585.1 uncultured Prevotellaceae bacterium
TCTACTACTCCACCGACAATTTCGAGACACGCACCACCATTTTCGAGATGAAGAAAATGCCAGCCAACAACATGCAATACGTAGAGGCCGCCCCTGTCATTTCGCTTGAGGGAGACCAGGAATTGCTTGTCAGGGTGTATCCTTGGTACAATGGTGCCGCCACCGGCAAGACCATCTGCCTCTCCGACGTCACCATCAGCGGCATTGCCATGGATGCCACAGGAATACACGACACCGGCAGCAACGACATTGAGTCCACACGCTATTACTCCGTTGACGGCCGTCAGTTGGCATCGCTCACACCCGGCATCAACATCGTATGCCAACAGATGGCCGACGGCACTTGCATTACAAAGAAGGTCATACGATAAGGAAACAAGGCATCCCTCTTGATGCAGCCACATAACTAAGTAACAAACCAACAACACATATATAACATGAAAACAATCAGTATTAGAAAAGCACTGGCGGCCATTGTCATGATGCTTAGCCCCATGGCAGGCATGGGTCAAGACGTGACCATAGCCGACTGGAATTTCGAGAACAGCACCGACGCCACAACCTGGTTCAAGGACGGCGCTCCGGAGATCGCCCCCGACGAGTGCGTCGGCGACAAGTCAAACTACCTGCTCACCGCCATGTCGACCAACCGCTACTGGCAACTATGCAGCGGATGGGAGAACAGGGTGCTACGCATCGAGAACAGCGAGGCAAACAACATCAGCGACTATTCCGATGCAAGCCAACACAATGTTTACTATGAGATACAATTCCCCACAAAGGGGTACAAGAACATCAAGGTGAACTTTGCCAATGCTTATGGAGCAAACGCAGAAGCCACCTTGCAAGCCGTGGTCAGTACCGACGGTGGTGCTACGTGGGTTGACGCTGGTGCGTTCACCACAGCACCATATTGGTGGGTCTACAACGCCAACACCGTATCACTATCCGCCAACAACAAGGACAAAGTGATGCTGAGACTGATAGCAGGCAATGGTTTCGCCAGCAACTGGAACATGGACTATATCACGGTGAAAGGTGAAACAGCCGACGGCCCACAAGTAGTGGATGTAAAAGACTTCACAGCCGTATGGCCTCTCAACCAGGGTACAGACAACGCGACAGCAGCAGAGGTGTCTGTCAACGGGTTGTTCTCCGTGGCAGAATTTTCTTACGGTGATGGTCTTATAGTGCAAGGCATACGCTCGGCTGGCGGCATCACGGAGACGCTGTTCCAACCCACAGAAGTGGCTGGCGAACAAAGCGATGCCAATGCCATCATGTTCACATTCACTCCGAAGAAATCACTCACCTTCACACCGAAAAACCTCTCCTTCAACTCCAGCAGAATAGGCACAAACGGCGGCAACTTCGACGTTGTGGTGTTCAGCGGCGACAATGCCGTGACAATAGCTGAAAACGAGAGACCACAACTGGTAAAGGAAGAGCCTTACTTCAGCACCTACAGCTACGACTTGAGCAATGTGCCTGCAACCGATGGTACCCTCGTTGTGAAAATATACATCCGCGGCCTGGCCACAAACAAGCAATATGGCTTCAACAACATGGTGGTGACTGGCGATGTGGCAGGCACGCTGGAAGCCGTTCCCACATACACCATGCACGTGAGAACCGGCACTGAGGGAGCAGGCAAGGTGTCGTGCAACCCGGCCGGCAACGAGTTCGATGAAGGAACAAAGATCACTGTCACCGCCACAGAGAACTTCGGCTACCACTTCATCTCCTGGACCGACGAAGAAGGCAACGAGATATCGACGAGCAACCCCTACAGCTTTGAAATAATGGCCAACACATCGCTCGTGGCCACATACAGCAAGAAGAATGTCTACGCCATCAACCTCAAACTGGAAGGCGGTGCCAACCCCAATTTGGTGCAACTGCTGCCCGAGGGCAATGTGGTGGACGGCATACACCACTATGAAGAAGGCACCGACGTGAAACTGACGGCAATAAACAACCGCATCCTCACCTTCACCAACTGGAGTGGCGATTATGAAGGAACAAATCCCGACCTTGAAGTGAAAGTGGACGGCGAGAAAAACATCACTGCCAATTTCTCTTGCGCCGACTTCATCGTGGGATGGGACCTCTACAACGACCAGCCATCCAAAGACCGTGCCGCCGACTACAAGAGCGACTCCGAGAATGCCGGTGTGCTGGCACTGCGCAATGCCGAAGGAACCACTACCAGCTGGCTCACCCGTGGTGTGAACAACGGACAGGAGAACGGCAAATATGCTGCAAGGATATGGAAATACCTCAGCGAGAAATGGTATTGGGAAATATCCTTCTCCACCAAAGGCTACGAGAACATCGTGCTCTCATCCTGCATCGGCGACGACTACAACACCTATAGCGTGATAAATGCAGAATACAGCATCGACGGCGGCGAGACATTCACCAAGATTGGCGAGTTCAATCCTCCAAGCCGTGGCTGGGATGGACCTAAGGAATTTGCCCTTCCGGCAGATGCAAACAACCAAGAGCGGGTGTACATTCGCTGGATGCCCGACCGCACAAGCGACATGGTGGGCGTGACAAGCGACTACGACGGCACCTCCATCGCCGAGATTTTCGTACTTGCCGACCTTGGTGCCATGGCCGACCAGGAAGCAGTTCTCGTATCAAGCAATCCTGAGAATGGCGCCATTGGCGTGTCGAGCAGCGGTTCGATAATCCTCAATTACGACAACAAGATAAAGGCTGGTGAAGGAAATGCCACACTTGATGGCGAAGAAATCACCCCCATCATCAGCGGCAAGAGCGCCATCTTCAAGTACAATGGATTGAAATATGCCACAAGCTACACCTTCACCATGCCTGAAGGCGTTCTGACCTCACGCAACGGCAAGCCAGTGGCAGCCACCACCATAGAGTTCACCACCATGGAGCGCACCCAGCCCGAGGCACGCCTCTTCGATGCCATCGTAGCCCTTGACGGCAGCGGCGACTACAACACTGTGCAGGACGCCATCAACGCAGCACCGACAGGACGCGCCAAACCATGGCTCATCTTCATCAAGAACGGAAAGTACAACGAGCATGTTGACGTGCCTGCCTCGAAGACCAACATACACTTCATAGGACAAGACCGCGACAAGACCGTGATATACGACAACCGCCTGTGTGGTGGCGAAAACGCTTACTCCGTAGACCCGGGAGCCACTGTTGTGGTGAAAGGCAACGATACATTCTTTGAGAACCTCACCTTGGAGAACAGTTACGGACACGAGAAGCAAGCCGGCCCGCAAGCCCTTGCACTCAACACGCAAGCCGACCGTGTGGCACTCAACCAAGTGGCACTCCTCTCATACCAAGACACATGGATCACAACATCCAAGTCGAACAACCGCCATTACATCAAGAACTCCATCATCGAAGGAGCAGTAGACTTCATCTACAATTCCGGAAATGTCTACTTGGATGGTGACACGATAGAAATCAACCGTCCGTCTGGCGGCTACATCGTTGCCCCAAGCCATTCCCTCGACGTGAAATGGGGATACGTCTTCCAAAACAACGTCATCCGTCCTCGTGCCGGTGTCACAGTGACCGACGTATGGCTCGGCCGTCCATGGCACAACAATCCCAAGACAGTGTTCATCAACACCCAGACATTCGTCAACATCCCCGCTGCCGGATGGTATGAGACCATGGGCGGACTGCCTGTGCTCTGGGCCGACTACAACACCGTGGATGGCAATGGCAACCCTGTGGACTTGAGCAACCGCCGCGACACCTACTACTACACCAATTCCGACGGCGAACGTGTCTACGGAAAAGCCAAGAACTACCTGACTGCCGAGGAAGCAGCCCAATACACCATCAAGAATGTGATGGGCGGCGACGACAACTGGCAGCCCGACCTGCTCTGCGAGGAATGCGAGGCTCCTGTCCCTGTGACAAGCGGCAAGAACATCACTTGGGATGCCGTGCCTTATGCCATCTGCTATGTGGTGACAAAGGGAGAAGATGTGGTGGCCTTCACTACAGAGCCGAACTATGGCGAAGCCGAGGAAAATGCCACCTACTACGTACAAGCAGTTAACGAGAATGGTGGTCTCAGCATCAAAGGCAAGGCTTCTGAATACACGGGGGTGTACTCGTTGAAACAAAATGACAGCACCGCATCACCTGTCGGATACTACACCATCGACGGCAGACAAACAAGCAGCCAGCAAAAAGGCTTGAACATCGTCCGCATGAACGACGGCACCGTGAAGAAGGTGGTGGTGAAGTAAGCATCTTCCTAAAACTCCAACAAAGCATCCAGTTTTTCACCCTTCTGAAAGCTGGATGCTTTGTTTTATTGCAATGCGAAATATTGCTCAAAAACCCATCATCACAGCACGAAGGGCACGAAAAAATGGTTTCCTGCTAGGCAAGACACTGAGATTAGCCCTTTCCATGCAATAAAACCCCTTCCTTTTCCGTTTCTTAATTGATGTGAAAACACGCCCCATGACCGAACAAGACATAAACAGCAAGCGCCGTTCTTCCCTGTTGAAGAAAAACATTCTCGCATCCTTCCTTGTCAAGGGATGGTCGGCTGTTGTCGTGCTTCTCATGGTGCCCGTGACCCTTCACTGTCTTGGCGAATACAAGAACGGGGTGTGGCTGACCATCAGCAGCATTCTTGTATGGATAGACAACATGGACATTGGTCTGGGCAATGGCCTCCGGAACAAATTGGCCACCTATATCGCATACGACGACACCCATCGTGCCCGCTCCTTGATATCCTCCACTTTTGCCATGCTCACTTGCATCATGCTCCCCACCATGGCAGTTCTGCTCGTCTTGGTCAACACTTGCGACACCTACGGTTTTCTCAATGTGTCACCCCAAGAGGTGGGCGGACTTGACACCGTTCTCATTGTGACCATTCTATTTGTCTGCTCCACATTCATTTTCAAACTGATAGGCAATTTCTACATGGGGCTTCAGCTGCCAGCGGTAAGCAACCTGCTCATCGCCCTCGGCCAGACCCTCGCCCTGATTGGCACATATGTCGTCTACCTCTCCGGCAGCCACTCATTGATGCACATAGCATTGGTGAACACCCTGGCACCATTCCTGGTTTATGTGCTTGCCTATCCATATACATTCCACCACCTATACCCCCATTTGCGCCCTTCCCGCAAGCTTGTCAACATGTCGGAAGCCAAGAGCGTGATGACGATGGGCGTGAAATTCTTCATCATGCAGATATCGAGCCTTGTCCTGTTCATGACAGCCAACATACTGATTTCCAAATTGTTTTCACCATCAATGGTGACTCCATACCAGATCACATATCGATATTTCAGTCTGATGCTGGTGGTGTTCACTGTCATCTGCATGCCTTTCTGGAATGCCACCACCGACGCCTACGAACGCGGCGACATGGAATGGATACGCTCAGCCAACAAGAAACTCAATGTGATGACATTGGCCATCTTGATATCGATGGCGGCCATGGTGGCCATATCGCCATGGGTCTATGCCATCTGGATAGGCAAGGACATACAGATTGACATTCGCATGAGCATTGCAATGGCAGCATACGTCTTCATCCTGATTTACAGCATGAGATACAGCTACTTCATCAACGGCATAGGCAAATTGTGGTTGCAGCTGGTGATCACGACGACAGCAGCAATACTGTTCATCCCCTTGGCATACGCCAGTGCATATTGGTCGCACGACATCATCTGGTTTATTGCCACCATGTGCCTGGTCAACATCCCAGGCCTCATCGTCAACCGCATACAGTTCAGCAAACTCATCAATGGAAGAGCCACAGGAATATGGACAAAATAGCATCCCCCACCCCTATCGCAATACTGATGGCCACTTATAATGGCGAGCGGTATGTCAAGGAGCAATTAGACTCGCTTGTCCGCCAGGACAATGACCAATGGACATTGTTCATCCACGACGACGGCTCGTCTGACAGCACCCCCCAGATACTGCGCCAATATGCCGGCAGTCATGCCAACATCCATGTTTTGGACTACGCCCCCCAGGGAGGAGCCATGAAAAACTTCTTCTCCCTTTTGCAGCGGGTGGAAGCAGACTACTACATGTTTTGCGACCAGGATGATGTGTGGAAGGAAGGAAAAGTCTCCATTTCCCTGGAAGAGATGAAGAAAATGGAGTCACAGCACAAGTCGAAGCCGATAATAGTGTTCACCGACTTGCATGTGACAGACTCCTCGCTATCCATCATTCAAGACTCTTTTTGGCAGGAGATATGCCTTTATCCTGAATACATCACCACATTTGATGAAATAGCAGCATCCACCGCCGTAACGGGTTGTGCCATGCTTTTCAACCAAAAGGCGAAAGATGCAATAGTCTTCCCCGCGCCATACGCCACGATGCACGACGCCTGGATCACAGCCTGCGTGCTGAAGCATGGTGGTGTCATCAAGCCTATACCATCAAAGATGGTATTCTACAGGCAGCATGAAGACAACTGCATTGGTGCAGAAGACTTGAACCACATCACGTTGATGTACAGAATAAAGAATTTCAAGAGGATGCAGCAGAAGAACTGGAAGCACTACAAGATGCTCCGCTCTCTGGGCTATGGCTCCATAGTCAAATTCTTCCGTTACAAGATGACATACAAGAAAAGGATTCGCAACAAGATGCAGAAATGATGGATGTATCAATAATCATAGTAAACTACAACACAACCGACTTGCTTCTACAGTGTGTGGATTCGATAGTGTCGTTGACCCATGGCGTGAGCTATGAGATAATCGTCGTTGACAATGGTTCGTCGGAAGACAACCTCCAGCCATTGCGCCAAGACACTCGGATAGTCCTGCTTGAGCAAAAGGAAAACCTTGGATTTGGGCGGGCCAACAACAAGGGAGCCGCTGCCGCCAAGGGGAAGCATCTCTTCCTGCTCAATCCCGACACCATCTTGGTGAATGATGCCATATCCATCCTTTATCGTCATCTTTGCGAACATGAAGAGACGGGACTATGTGGCGGCAACATCTTTGACTCTGAGATGACGCCCATCCACTCCCATGACATGTTGCGTCCATCCATCCTCTCCGAACTCGACACCGTTTTTGGGCACATATACTACAAGGTGGCTCATGGCAAGAACTCATGGTTCAACCATACAGGCAAGCCCATGAAAGTGGCATTGATAACAGGAGCCGACATGATGGTAAGAAGAGAGGCATGGGACAAAGTATCAGGCTTCGACCCTTCATTTTTCATGTATTATGAAGACTCCGACCTATGTGTATGCATAGAAGAGGCAGGTTATGACATCGTCAATGTGCCACAAGCGGAAATAATCCATCTGGAAGGAAAGAGCTTTCAGGAATCCAGGAGCCGGTGTGAAAGATATTTTGGCGGCAGACAAGTCTATTTTCACAAGCATTATTCCTCTCGGTACAACAAAATAGCCGACTTTCTCAACATATCATCACTGAAAGCAGCTTGCATGCTCTCCTTGCTGCTTGGAAAGAAAGACAAGAAAGAGAAATACCAGCAACGGCTGGAGGTTTATCACCAACTAACCAACAATGCATCATGATTTATCACATATACTGGGGCACGGCAGGCAATGCAGGCTTGTATTTGGACGAAATATATCAGGCACTTCGTTCTGAAGGGTTTGAGCAAGAGGTGTTTGTAAGTCATTATTACCCCTTCGACTATGGACACAAGTTGTTTTTCAGGCTTACCGAACTGGGTCACTGCAAACGCCTCGGCAAACTGAGGAATGCCATAAGGTATGCTGAACTGATATATGCCCTTGGTGCGGTTTACATATCCATCAAGAGACACAAGCCGAAAGTCATCAATTATTCTTTCATTGGCGTTTTCGCCCCTGTTCTTCTCTTCCTGAAATTGGTGAAGAAGACCACCAAATGCAAGTTGATTCTCACTTGCCATGACGTGATGCCGTTCGAGAACAAATTCCAGACATTGACCAAACAAGAAAAGATGCGCAGGGAAGCGTTTGAGTTGGCTGATTACCTGCTGACGCACAATCAAAAGTCAAGTGAAGAATTGATGAAATCCTTCCAGGTGCCATCTCACAAGATACTATGCCACAAGTTCCCTATCATGGACTTGAAAAAGATATACGCCCGGCAAGACAACTCCAACAAGAAGGAATACGATTTCCTTTTCTTGGGCCATTTGAGGAAAGAGAAGGGAGTGGAAGTGCTGACAGAGGCATGGAAGCTTTTCCATGCCAAGCATCAAGATGCAAGCCTATGCATAGCAGGCAATGCCCCTTTCGGTTTTGACACATCAGAATACGAAGGACTGAACATCCATTTCATCCTTCAGTTCTTGTCAGATGATCAATACCATGCCTTGGCCACATCATCCAAGTGCATTGTCCTTCCATATTTAAGGGGCACCAACAGTGGGGTTGTTTCCACTTTGTCAACATTGGGCGTTGATGTCATCACCTCCGACCTCGAGATGTTCAAGAGCAACCCGCTTCTGGACAAGGACTTGATGTTTGAATGCGGCGACCCTCTTTCATTGGTCAGCAAGATGGAGATGCAAATGGATGGAGAGAGGAAGAAAGCCAACCATTCACAAATGGTGGACGATTACAGGGATGCTTTCAGAAAAGAAATTGTAGGTGTATACAACAAGGTGCTGCACGAGTGAAGGGTAGCAAGCCCTGAGAGGCCGGGTCAATAATTTTATGACAAAAACAACTGCTCCAGCTTGTTCATGCTCTTGGTGATGTTGAAATGCTCCTGCTGATAGCGTTTCGCCCTCTTGCCCATTTCCAAGAGGTCGTTCTTGTCCATCTTCGACATTTCAAGTATTTTCTCACTCAATGCTTCAGCATCGCCGGCGGCAACCGAGAAGCCACATTGGGCATCCTCTATAATGCGTGGCCCCTCTCCATTCATCATTGCCACGATGGGCTTTGTCTCAGCCATGTAAGCCTGCAATTTTGCAGGAACGGTGAGGTTGAAGATGCTGACATTTTTCAGCGACATGAGCATCACATCGGCTTTTTCAAAGAGCGAAGGCATCATTTCGGCAGGATAGCGCCCCAGCAGATGCACATTATTCTCCAGATGATGCTGTTGGATGAAAGTTTGTGTCCATTGCATCTTTCTGCCGTTGCCGACAATTACGAAATGGATTTCAGGATGGGATTTCAGCTTTTGCGCCGCCTCCATGATATGTTCGAAATCTTGAGCCTCTCCCATGTTGCCGGCAAACATCACGACAAAGCCTTCGGGAATGGCGGGAACCTGCACATCATCCCTCTTCTCCAGTGTCTTGTCAGCCCAGTTGGGGAAATAGACAATCTTCTCCTTGAAATCACCTTTCGAGACAATGGACTGCTCAAAACCTTTCGAACTGACAAGAATCTTGTCAGAATGGCGGTATATCCATTTGGTCAGTCCTTCAAACATTGCCAACACGTGCTTGTTGTTCACTCCTCCTGCCGCACTAAGGCTCTCCGGCCACAAGTCGAGCACCCAGAAAAGAAGTTTTGCCTTGCGCAGTTTCTTCACAATCACACCTGGCACCCCAATCATCACCGGCGAAGTCTCATGAACAAAGACATAGTCAAATTTCCGGAATAGTCCCAGATAGACACTGATGAGGATTGAAGATATGAAGAAGCTCAAATAATTAAGCAGGATCCTGAAAGCATTGCCGTTGCCTCTCGGTATGATGAACCCACGTATCACCTTGACGCCACGAATGGTTTCCGAGCGGCGTTTGAAAAACCCATACCCCTTGTAGAAATGCCCCTTTGGATAATCTGGTATCGCGGTCAGCACGGTCACATCATATCCTCGTTCAGCCATCAAGAAAGCCACATCATTCACCCTGAAAGTCTCAGGATGGAAATGATTGGTGCAAATTAGTATTTTCTTCATACAAGTGGTATTCACATTAGTTTGTTTCACACGTCGGCGCCCGACATGACATCCGCCCCTGTCCCAAAAGATTGGAACGAAAAGCCAGTGCCTATTCACGCCAACAACACCCGGCAGCCCCTATGGCCTGCCGGAAGCATCAAGGAGAATACAATGAGGCTGGAGTTTATTTCGGCATTGGAGGATATTTTCGGAACCATCCATCCCAACGCAATCTCATCACACCGAAGAAAGCCTCGGAAAAGATGCCTCCACTCATCTTGCTCACCCCCTCGCGACGGTTTACGAACACCACAGGAACTTCCTTGATGCGGAAACCAATGCGCCAAGCCGTGAATTTCATTTCAATCTGAAAGCCATAGCCTTTGAATTTCACCTTGTCGAGCTCGATGGTCTGCAGCACCCTTCTCTTGTAGCACTTGAAACCCGCTGTGGTGTCGTGTATCTTGAATCCTGTGACCGTTCTAACATACCAAGAGGCAAAATAGCTCATGAGCACACGCCCCATGGGCCAGTTCACGACATTGACCCCGCTCACATACCGTGACCCTATGGCCAAGTCGTAACCTTCGTCATGACAAGCAGCATAAAGCCGTGGCAAGTCTGCCGGGTCGTGACTGAAGTCGGCATCCATCTCGAAGATGTACTCATATTGTCTTTCCAAAGCCCATTTGAACCCGGCGATGTATGCCGTTCCAAGACCGAGCTTGCCTTCCCTTTCGATGATGAACAACCTGCCGGCACATTCACCCTCCATCAGCCGATGCACAATATTGGCAGTGCCGTCGGGACTACCATCATCGATTACGAGGACATCGAAATCCTTCTCCAAGGCCAGAACCGCCTTGATGATTTTCTCAATGTTTTCCTTCTCGTTGTATGTGGGTATGATGACAATACTATCAGACTGTTTCATGATTTATATTGTTAGAACACACAAGATATCAAATGTCGCCTCAATAGTGGTAAGGATTCACCTTAATGACTTGCAAAAATAGCAATAATATCGGAAACAACAAATAAATTTTCATGAAAAGTCAGTTGGACCATGTTGCACCCATTGCCTTTCCCGAGTCTTCATTGGTCAGGATTCTCAACAAATCCCTGGTATTTCGGGTCAAGAGCCGACATTACGGCACTATAGCAATCGGTCATTGTGGAAGCCACGTTGTCGTTTCCTTGTCCTATGGGATATACAGGTTGGTGTATGACAAGTTCCAGCGGGTGCCAGTTGACGAAATGCCAGTCCCTCATCCTTGGCATCACGTCAAATGAGCCATTGATTGTGATGGGCACCACCGGCAGTTGCAGTTCGTCGGCCAGAGCGAACGCCCCCTTCTTGAATTTTGCCATGTGTCCGGTGAAAGAGCGCGCGCCCTCAGGAAACACCACCACCGACATGCCCCCGGTAAGCGTTTCGCGTGCCTTGTCATAAGTCTCCTTCACCCTTTTTGGTCCCCTCTTGTCAACCAAGATTTGCTTTGAAGCCTTGCAGGCAACCCCCACAAAAGGGATTTTCAGGATTTGGTATTTCATCATCCACTTGAAATTGCGGTTGAGGAATCCATAGATCAGGAAAATGTCGAAAGCCCCTTGATGGTTGGCCACAAAGACATACGACCTGTCCTTCTCCACATTGCTTCCTCCCGTCACTTTCACAGGGAGCAGGAAAGCCCTGATTATCACCTTGGCCCACCATCTTCCCGGGTAATAGCCCCAGAAATGGGCATTGCCTATGGCACACCCCACAACAATCATCAAGGCTGTGATGATGGTGTATATCACAGTTATTGGAACAGCAACAAACAATTGATAGATACGGTAAATGTATTTCATTATATGCAGTGTTATTTGATTTCATTTGTTGTGCAAGGTGAGCAGCACCATCTCCCCCGTGACTCCAAACCTCAAGGGAATCAAAGCCCCAAGGCCGGCAGTGACGAAAATAGATTTGCCCTCGCTCTCATACATCCCATTGTTTTCAGTGTACAAGAGGGAAGAGGTGGTCATTCCCAAGATGTCTATTTGTCCGCCGTGAGTGTGCCCGCTAAGCGAAAGATGCACATTTGTATTTGGTATTATGCTCTCTCTCCAGTGCTTGGGGTTGTGCATCATCATGATGGTGAACATTCCCTCAGGTATGCCTTCAAGAGCCTTTTCGTATAAAGCCCAACCGTGGTCCTGAGCCTCCTTGTCCTTCTCTTCGTTCCCTTCCATTCCAGCGAGGGCGATGCTGTCGCCCCGATGGTATATCGTGGTGTTTTCATTGAGCAGCAACCTCCACCCCATTTTCCTTTCCAGTTCCAGGGTTTTCTTCTCTGCTGCCAGTTTCTCCTCTCGGGTCCCACCTATGTACTTGGAATAGTCGTGATTGCCAAGGATGGAGAACACCCCATCCGGAGCATTGAATTTGGACAGCACCTCCAAATGATCTTCTATCTCCTCGGGTTGTGTGTTCTGTAAGTCTCCAAGGAATAATACGATGTCCGGCTTCAAGGCATTCACGCTGTCTACGAAAGACTTCAGCAAGCGGTTGCCTCTTTCATAGTTTCCCAGATGGGCATCAGAGAAGAGCGCCACCTTATACCCATCGAATCCCTTGGGCAAGCTGGCAGAGGAGTATTCCACCCTCCTTATTTCAAACTTGTTGAACCCAATGGTGGAGCCGTATATGGTCACAAAGATGGGTATGAGAACCAAGGCGACCCCCAGCACCATGCCCCAGTTTCTTTTCCATCCAAGGCGTCTTTTCAAGAATCTGCCTGCAGAGAGGGAGAAGACCAAGAGGAATTTTGGAATCGAATAAACACCTATGATGAAAAGGAACACATTTAGTGGAGTCTGAGGGTGCGGTGTGAAATCCTGGACACATGCCAGAAGTATTGTGCAGACAAGCAATATGGCGGTTTGCACCCACCAAAGCACTTTCGCAGCTTTTGGCACGCCCGCCCTATTGAGATAGTGCTGATAAATACTGATATCAGGCAACACTATCAACAATATAACAATTATGAAGGCTCTTGCTATCATCTTGTCAATACATATTAATCATCCAAGTTGCTTGCCAGAAATTTTCTGGCCATCACCAATGGCATCCCCCTCCGGTTGGCATAGTCTGCGAGCTGGTCGGCACCAATCTTTCCCAAATCGAAATAATGGGCCTTGGGATGGGCAATCATCAGTCCTGACACGGAAGCATGTGGGCGCATCGCCCCATTTTCAGTCAATCGTATGCCTATCTCGCCCATGTCTATCAGTTTGTCGATAATGAAATTGACGCTTGTATCTGGCAATGACGGGTATCCTACAGCGGGGCGTATGCCTTGGAATTCCTCAGCCTGCATCTGCGCGATGGTCAAGTCCTCGTCAGGAGCATACCCCCACAACGACTTCCTGACCTGCTGGTGCAACTTTTCCGCTGTTGCTTCAGCCAGCCTGTCTGCCAATGTCTGTGCCAGCATTTTGAGATAGGGGTCATCCTCATGAGAGCATTCCATCAGTGCATCCACCGTAGTGGCAAACAAGCCGATCCTGTCGGCAGTCCCCATGGACACCGGTCTGACGAAATCGGCAAGACAGAGGCACCACTCGCTCCCTTTCGATGGTCGCTGCTGCCGCAGCATGGGCATCCTGACGCCTTCCACCATTATGTCGTCGCCGTCACTATTGGCTTCGAAAAGTCTAAAGACAGCATGAGTGGAAAATGATTCATCAAACTGTCTCAGCATCACCTCAGCATCCCTTTTCAGCAGTTCGCGCTCCTCCTGCGGCTTGCCATTCATCTGCCATGCATGGAAAAAGTAAGCCCAGTTGATAAACGGAGCCACATCCCTCACTTTATAGGCAAGCACCTTTCTCATCATCTGTTGCTTCTGAATGAGATGGCCTCGCCCCTTGCCTCCTCGTGGAAGCAGCCACGGTCATACACCATCCTTCCATTGCAAAATGTATGTTCCACGCGCCAATCGAAGCGTCTTCCTTCAAGTGGCGACCACCCGCATTTGCTCTGTATCACATCCTTTGTCACTGTCCATGGCTCGCCTTTCCTTACCACGACAATGTCCGCCTTGTAACCCGGCCTTAAGAATCCGCGCCTGTCAACATCAAACAGCATGGCGGGATGGTGGCACATCAGCTCCACCATTCTTTCGAGAGAGAGCACCCCTTCATCCACCAGTTGTAGCATGCAAGGCAGAGAGAACTGCACCATGGGCATTCCGGAAGCAGCCTTTCTGCATCCCCCCACTTTCTCGTTTGGAAGATGAGGGGCATGGTCTGTGGCGACGGTGAATATGCGTCCGTCGGAGAGAGCCTTTCTCAACGCATCGCGGTCTCCCCTTGTCTTTATGGCAGGATTGCATTTTATTTGGCTACCCAGAGAGGCGTAGTCTTCTTCGGAAAACAAAAGATGTGCGATGACAGCCTCGCCCGTGATGGAGGGAATGGCATCTTCGTGAATGCCATTTAGCAACGACAACTCATCAGCAGTGGACAAATGCGCCAAATGCAGGCGCGCGCCATATTCCCGTGCCAGGCAAACAGCACGTTTTGACGATGCCAGACAAGCATTGGCCGACCTGACAAAAGGATGCAAATGCACAGGAGGGTCCTCGCCCCATTTCTCCACTGCCAGGGCCATGTTGTCGTTTATGATTCCAGTATCTTCACAATGAGCCATTATGGGCAATGCCGCATTCTTGAAAATCCTCCTGAGGGCATCATCCTCATCCACCAACATGTTTCCTGTCGACGACCCCATGAAGAGCTTCACTCCCGGTATTTTATGCTTGTCAAGGAGTGTCATGTCATCGGCATTGTCGTTGGTAGCTCCAAAAAAGAAAGAATAGTTCACATGACTGCTTCCTGCAGCTCTTGTGAACTTGTCTTCGAGGGTCTCAAAAGTGGTGGTCTGGGGCAGCGTGTTGGGCATGTCGAAAAAAGAAGTCACGCCTCCATAAGCAGCCGCCCTGCTCTCAGATTCCATGTCAGCCTTATGCGTCAGGCCAGGTTCTCTAAAATGCACATGGGTGTCAATCACCCCCGGGATGACGCAACATCCTGTTGCATCGATATTCAAGTCATAGCTATCCGATGGCGGCTTTGCCGTTTCGCCAATTTCCACAATCTTGTCATCCTCTACTATGAGATATCCATCGAAAGTGCGCCCTTCATTGACTATAGTAGCATTATCTACAAGTGTTTTCATGGCAAAAGTGTGCTATG